>JAHBAO020000188.1 GCA_018500065.2 Octadecabacter sp.
CGCCGACTGGCCCGATGTTGAGGGGATGGTCCGCCATCATGTTCGCACGCCCTGCAATGGTTTCGATCACAGGGATAGAACGGGATTCGGCCAGCGCGGTGAGTTCTTTCACAGCGCGGGAATACTGCACACCGCCGCCTGCGATAATGGCGGGGCGTTTGGCGTTCATGATGATTTCACGGGCCGCTGCGATCTCATCCTGACATGGACGCTGGCGGCGGATTTTGTGGACCTTTTTGGTAAAGAACGCTTCGGGGTAGTCATAGGCCCAGCCTTGCACGTCTTGCGGCAGGCCGATGAACGCAGGGCCGCAGTCAGCTGGGTCCAGCATTGTCGCCAAAGCGTTTGGCAGGGATTGGATGATCTGGGCAGGATGCGTGATGCGGTCCCAATAGCGGCTGACGGCCTTAAAGGCGTCGTTCACGCCGAATGTCGGATCGTTGAAGTGTTCCATTTGTTGCAAAACCGGATCGGGCAGGCGCGTGAGGAAGGTATCACCGCACAGCATTAACATCGGCAGGCGGTTGGCATGGGCAAGGCCCGCGCTTGTCAGCAGGTTCGCGGTACCGGGGCCAGCGGAGGCGGTGCACAGCATAAACCGCTGACGCAGCCATTGTTTGGCGTAGGCAGCGGCGGCGAATCCCATGCCTTGCTCGTTTTGCCCACGATACAGCGGCAGGGTATCTTGCACGCCATAAAGTGCTTCGCCCAAACAGGTCACATTGCCGTGGCCGAAAATACCGAAGCCACCACCGCAAACGCGCAGCTCTTCTCCATCAATTTCAATGAATTGATTGTCCAAATATCGAATGATGGCCTGTGCTGTGGTCAGGCGAATGGTTGCATCCGTCATTGGGGCGGTGTCCTCTCAAATCGTGGGCGCAAGAAGATTGTATCTTGCGGGTTTCAGACTCAGACGATAACCATTTTGCAACCGGTTGCAATCTGGTTTTGAGAAAAGGAATAGTCGTGGCAGAAATTGGCATCGGAATCTTGGGCGGAGGCTATATGGGTAAGGCCCATTCGGTTGCGATGGCAGCAGTGGGGGCGGTGTTCAATACCGCGCTTCGCCCGCGTCTTGAGATGATTTGCGCGTCCTCGCCAGAATCAGCAGAACGCTATCGCGCAGCGTATGGGTTCGCGCGGGCGACGAATGATTGGCGCGCGCTGGTGAATGACCCGAAAGTCGGGGCGATTGTGATCGCCACGCCGCAATCTACGCACCGTGAAATCGCAGAGGCGGCCTTCGCGCTTGGAAAACCTGTGTTGTGTGAAAAGCCAATGGGTGCTGACCTCGCGGATGCCGAGGCGATGGTGCAGGCGGCGGAGGCCAGCGGTGTGCCTAATATGGTCGGTTACAACTACATCCGCACCCCTGCATCACAATATGCCCGTAAGCTGATTGCGGATGGCGTGATTGGTGATGTGACCGCGTTTCGCGGCGAGCATACAGAAGATTTCATGGCGGACCCGAGCGCCCCTGCAACATGGCGCACGCAGGGTATGGCGAACGGCACGATGGGTGACCTTGCGCCGCATATGATCAATGGCGCGCTGGCGCTGATCGGCCCGATTGAAAGCCTGATCGCGGACGTTGAAACCGTGCATAAAATCCGCCCCGGTGGGGAGGTCACGAACGATGACCACGCACAGATGATGTGCCGGTTTAAGAACGGAGTCATGGGGCAGATGTTCTTTAGCCGCGTCGCGACCGGGCGCAAAATGGGCTATGCTTACGAGGTCACGGGCACCAAGGGCGCGATCAAGTTTGACCAAGAAGATCAGAATGTTATCTGGCTTTATAAGATGGACGACGCAGAGGCCGAGCGCGGGTTCCGCAAAGTCCTGACCGGCCCTGCGCACCCTGATTACGAACCGTTCTGCCAAGGCCCCGGGCATGGCACCGGTTATCAAGACCAAATCATTATTGAAGCGCGTGATTTCCTGCACGCGATTCACAGTGGCCAACCTGTTTGGCCGACATTTCGTGACGGGCTGGATGTGGCCCGTGTCGTCGACACCGCACTCACGTCAGCTGAAAAACGCAGCTGGCTGAACGTCCCTTTGAGAGGCTAACACTATGACTATTCGTATCGGCAATGCGCCCTGTTCTTGGGGTATCGAGTTTCCAAGTGATCCATCCTATCCGGCGTGGGAGTCCGTCTTGGACCAATGCGGCGATGCTGGATATAAGGGTATCGAGCTGGGGCCCATAGGCTATATGCCCGAAGATCCTGCGGTTTTGGCCCCTGCCTTGGCTGCGCGTGACCTTGAGATCATCGGTGGCGTGGTTTTCCGCGCGTTTCACGACCCGAAGATGTGGGATGATGTGATGGATGCGAGTGTGCGAACCTGTAAAGCGCTTGTCGCGCATGGGGCTGAGCATCTGGTGTTGATCGACAGCATTTCACCGCGTCGTGCACCAACGGCTGGTCGTGCGGGTGAGGCCGAACAGATGGATAAGGCGGAATGGACGGCCTACCGTGACCGCATCAAAACCATCGCAAAAATGGGCGCGGAAGACTACGGGCTGACGGTGGGTATTCATGCGCACGCAGCTGGGTTCATGGATTTTGAGCCGGAGCTGGATCGGTTGTTGGCAGAGGTCGATGAGTCGATCTTGAAAATCTGTTTTGACACGGGCCACCATTCCTATGCGGGCTTTGATCCGGTCGCGTTTATGAAGCGCAATATTGACCGGATTTCCTACATGCACTTCAAGGATATTGATCCGGTGGTGAAGGCGGATGTTGTCGCCAAGCGCACCGATTTCTACACCGCCTGCGGGCAAGGGATTTTCTGCAACCTTGGGCAGGGCGATGTTGATTTTGCAGCCGTGCGTCAGGTGCTGTTGGACAACAACTTTGAGGGCTGGTGCACGGTTGAGCAAGACTGTGACCCGAGCATGCCGGGCACGCCGATGGAAGACGCACAGGCGAACCGCGAATACCTTCAATCAATTGGTTTCTAAGGAATAATATCATGACACGACTTAATTGGGGTATGATTGGTGGCGGCGAAGGCAGCCAAATCGGACCAGCACACCGCTTGGGCGCACAGGCTGACGGGAATTTTGTTCTGGCCGCGGGTGCATTGGACCATGACGCCGACAAAGGGCGCGATTATGCGCAGCGTTTGGGTGTTGCGGCGGATCGTGCCTATGGTGATTGGCGTGAGATGCTGGCGGGCGAAAGCGCGCGTGAGGATCGGGTTGATCTGGTGACGGTGGCAACACCGAATTCCACACATTTCGAGATCACCAAGGCATTCCTTGAGGGCGGGTTCAACGTGCTGTGCGAAAAGCCGATGACGATGACCGTTGAGGAAGGCGAAGAGATCGTGAAAATCGCCGCGAAAACTGGCAAGATTTGCGCGGTGAACTACTGTTATTCTGCATACCCGATGGTGCGCGAAATGCGTGAAATGGTGCGCACCGGGCAGGTTGGTAAAATCCGGCTTGTCGTCAGCAATTTCAGCCACGGTCACCACGGCGATGCCACGGATGCGGATAACCCGCGTGTGCGGTGGCGTTATGATCCTGCGATGGCGGGCGTATCCGGCCAGTTCGCGGATTGCGGCATCCACGCGCTGCACATGGCGAGCTTTATTGCGGGCGATCAGGTGCGCAGCCTGTCCGCTGATTTCGCATCAACGATTTCCAGCCGTGAGTTAGAAGACGATGCAATGGTGAATTTCCGTCTTGAGGGTGGGACTGTTGGCCGGCTTTGGACCAGTTCGGTCGCGATTGGCCGCCAGCATGGATTTGAAATTCAGGTGTTTGGTGAAACGGGTGGCATGCGCTGGGCGTCTGAGCAGCCGAACCAAGTATACTACACCCCTGTTGGTGGTCGCACGCAGATTATGGAAAAGGGTGAGAACGGATTGTCGAGCGAGGCTGAGCGCATGACCCGTGTTGGCATTGCCCACCCCGAAGGGTTTCCCTTGGCCGTCGCGAACATCTACGTCGATCTGGCAGCAGGTATTCGCGGTGAAATGCGCGACGGGTTGCCCACAGCCGA
>JAHBAO020000278.1 GCA_018500065.2 Octadecabacter sp.
CCCCGCCAAGCAGCGTAATTCCCGCGCTTTCAACTGCCACATCGGCGCCGGTACCCATTGCAATGCCGACATCAGCGGCGGCAAGGGCAGGGGCATCGTTCACGCCGTCACCGGCCATGGCGATATAAGCACCTTGCGCACGAAGTTCCTCGACAAGTGCCTTTTTGTCCTCCGGGAGCACGCCCGCGCGCACGTCATCAATGTCGAGCTTACGCGCGACGGCCTCGGCGGTACGTTGATTGTCACCCGTAGCCATGATGATGCGTAGGCCAAGGGCGTGGAGGTCGCGGATCGCGTCCGCGGTTGTCTCTTTGATTGGGTCGGCGACGGCCACGATGCCGACGAGGGTGTTATCGACGGCTATGAACATAGCGGTCTTGCCTTCCGCGCGTAGAGCGTCGGCCTTGTCGGTTGCCTCTTTTGTATCGATGGAAAGCATCGCCATCATCGCAGGGTTACCCAATGCGACCTGTCGACCGTCGACAGTACCCATGACGCCTTTGCCGGTGACGGCCTCAAAGTTAGTCGCATCAAGTCTTTTTGCGTCGCGTGATTGTGCACCTTGGACGATTGCTTCGGCAAGTGGATGTTCCGACCCGCGCTCAAGTGCGGCTGCCAAAGAAAGCACATCGGATTCGGATATATCCGACAGGGCGATGGTGTCTGTCAGCGTAGGTTTGCCCATTGTCAGCGTTCCGGTTTTGTCGACAATCAAGGTATCAACCCGTGCCATGCGTTCGAGCGCCTCGGCGTCCTTGATCAGCACACCCGCTTGTGCGCCACGCCCCGCAGCAGTGGTGATCGAGATCGGCGTGGCCAACCCCAAGGCACACGGGCAGGCAATAATCAGTACGGACACGGCTGATGCAATTGCAAAAGCAAGTGCGGGTTCGGGGCCAACGACCAACCAGGCCACAAAAGAGATCAGCGCAATGACGACCACGGTTGGAACGAAAATCGACGATACCTTGTCGGCCAGCCCTTGGATTGGAGCACGGGACTGGCGCGCACCGGCGACCATATCAACGATTTGGGACAGGACTGTATCTGCCCCGATGTGGGTCGCGCGGATGGCCAACGTGCCGTTCTTGTTGATCGTACCGCCTGTTACGCGGTCGCCAGCGGTCTTTTCAATCGGGACGGGTTCGCCTGTCAGCATACTTTCGTCGATCGAAGATCGGCCATCGACAACCTCCCCGTCGACAGGAACGCTGTCGCCCGGACGCACGCGCAAGACATCGCCGGTGATGATGTTTTCCAGCGGGGCGTCGTATTCGCTGCCGTCCGGTAATATCCGGCGGGCTGTCTTCGGGGCGAGATCGAGGAGCGCACGAATAGCGTCGCCTGTTCGTTCACGGGCGCGCAGCTCAAGAACCTGACCGACAAAGATCAGTGCAACGATGACGACGGCGGCTTCGAAATAGGTGCCGACGCCTGCCCCCATTCGGTATTCTTCGGGGAAGACGTTGGGCAGGAAGGTTGCAAATAGAGAATAAATATAGGCCGCCCCCACGCCGAGGGTTATCAGGGTCCACATGTTGGGGGAACGGTTCTTGAAGGACTCCCAGCCTCGCACGAAAAAGGGTTGCGCGGCCCACAGGATGATCGGGGTCGCAATTGCGAATTCTATGTAGGTTGCGAGCGTATGACCAACCCATTCCCGCACGGGCAACCCGACAAGTTCCCCCATGGTCAGGATCACCAGCGGTACCGCTGCCGCCGATGAAATCCACATGCGTCGGGTAAAGTCGGTTAGCTCTTCTGATGGTTCGTCAGACGGCACGGTTGGTTCCAGTGCCATGCCGCAGATGGGGCAGGAGCCTTGCTCATCGCGGATGATTTCGGGATGCATTGGGCAAGTCCATTGCGTGCCCTTCGGGGCCTGTTGGGGCGCACTTGCCGCATTTCCTGAAGCATAAAAATAGGGGTCCAATGTGAAACTGGTCTGACATTTTTCAGAGCAGAAATGGTATGTCTCATCACTGTAAACTTCGGATCGCGTGTCGTCCTTGACCTCAACCGTCATACCGCAAACTGGATCAATGGCGGTTTCTGCGCCTTCGGGGATGTCGTTGTTTGATGCCCCATGGCTGTGAGCGTGGGCACTGTGATGATCATGATCTGACATTTGCGACTCCTATACGTTTACTTGAATGTGGGGATTCCAGTAGCTGGAAGGTCAAGGGGCTGACTGTTTTTCTTTCACCGCAACCGTGGTGGTGCGATTAACAGCCAGCACCACTAGCATGACACCAATCAGCACCATGGGCAGGGACAATATCTGCCCCATCGTCAGCCCCCAATCGCCAAAATGCAGCGCGTGCCCAATTGGATTTCCGATACTGACGAACTGCACATCTGGTTGACGGAATAGTTCGACGAAAGCCCGTGACGCGCCGTAACCGATCAGAAATATCCCAGTGATCAGGCCGGAACGTCTAAAGGCACGAAATCCGAACACAGCCACTATGAGGACAATACCGAGCAGCGCCCCCTCTAGGGCAGCTTCATATAGTTGCGAAGGGTGGCGCGCGCACAATCCTGCCGCTTCGCCACAATCTTGCGCTGCCGCACCCGGAAAGACGACTCCCCAAGGCACGGTCGTAGGTCGCCCCCAAAGCTCTGCATTGATGAAATTAGCGATGCGACCAAGAAGCAGGCCGGGCGGTGTCGCAAGGGCCAACAGGTCAGCCATTGGCAGTAAGGGGATTTTGTACTTCAGGCAGTATATCAAGGCAGCAACGGACACTCCGATAAAGCCACCATGAAAAGACATGCCACCTTGCCACACTTTTAGTATCTCGACCGGATTGGTTAGATAGTATTCGGGTTGATAAAACAGCACGAACCCGAGCCTTCCGCCAAGTATGACGCCTAAGATAAGCCATGACACCAAATCCCCAAAAATGTCCGTTGACGTTGGTGCGTAGCCATGTGCCCAAAGCTTTGGACGGTGCAGCGCCATAACGCAAAGCCGCCAACCGATCAGAATCCCGACGATGTAAGCCAGGGCATACCAACGCAAGGCGAAGCGAATGCCTGCAATATCGATAGCAAACAGATCAGGACCAATATCGGGGAAGGGAATAGTGCCAATCATCAGTCATGATCCTTGTTATCATGGGCGGCATGTTCGTGCCCAAGGTCGTTATTTGAGGTCTTTCGCAGATAGAAATATTCAAACCCGAAGACAGCAATCATGATGCCAGCGGCGATGAGGACGATTGTCGGGTCATTTTTGAGTTTGAGCGTACCGAAAGCGACAAGCACAACAGCATCCAGACCGATGGCGGTTAGCAGGATCCACCTCTTGGCCTCGACCTTTTCCTTCATATGTCGAAAGACACCCCAATGGATTGTGATATCCATAACCAGATAGAAGAAGGCCCCGAGGGAGGCTATCCGGCTGAGATCGAAGAAAATTGTCAACGTTCCGGCAATCACCACCGTGTAGATCAATGTGTGCTCCCGCACGCCTCCTGACATTCCGAAATGACTGTGCGGGATCAGTTTCATCTCAGTCAGCATGGCAAGCATCCGCGACACCGCGAAAATACTGGCAATTACGCCGGATACGGTGGCCACAAGGGCCAAGGCAACCGTTAGATAAAAGCCAACCTCGCCGAGGGCCGGTTTCGCTGCTTCGGCCAAGGCGAAATCTTTGGATGCAATGATTTGATTCAAAGGAAGGCTTGCCCCAACAGCAAAGGCAACGAGTAGATAAACCACAACGCAGATCGCGATGGAAATGATGATCGCGCGTCCGACATTGCGATTGGGTTCGGTAATTTCGGCGCCGCTGTTGGTGATCGTCGTGAAGCCCTTGAAGGCGAGAATGGACAACGCCACAGACGCGATAAATCCGCCAATGCTACCCTGCGGACCTGCACTGTCATTCGCTGCAAAGGAAAACCCGCTCGCCCAAAGCGCGGCTATACCGAAAAGGGCAATACCGCTTACCTTCAAAACAGCCATGACAGTTGAAATCCAGCCTACAGACCGGTTGCCGGAAATATTGACGATATAGGCAAATATGATGACGCCCACACCGATTGTTGGGACGATCCACCCTTCGGGCGGGACATCCAGACCGCGCAAGAGGTAAGTCGCAAAGGTTCTCGCAACCAGACTTTCGCTGATGACCATGGACAACGCCATCAACAAGGCCGCGCCACCTGCGATTGCGGTCGGTCCATAGGCCTTTTGCAGGATCATGGCGACACCCCCTGCTGACGGGAAAGCGTTGGACATCTTGATGTAGCTATAGGCGCTGAAGGCGGTAACGATGGCCCCGACCACAAAGGACAACGGAAAAAGCGGCCCCGCCAGTTGGGCAATCTGGCCAGTCAGCGCCAGAATTCCCGCGCCAATCATGACGCCCGTGCCCATTGCAACCGCATCGACGAGCGTCAGGCTGCCTTTCGCGTATTCGGATTTCATGTTGAACATCCTTCAGGTTTTTTAGTGGATTTGCGGCGGCGCACCGCAAACAGAATAATCGGAATGGCTGTTATCAGGCCCAAGCCAAGGACGATCCATTCTGATGCCCCGTAGTCGCCTTCGATGGCGCCCGCACCAACGTGGGCCAGCACAAAGCTGGCAGGCAAGATTCCCGCGAGCGTGGCGAGGAAGAACCGCCATAGATGGAGTTTGCTAAGGCCCGCCGCGTAACTGATCGCATCGAAAGATATGAACGGCAGCAGCCGCGACCCGAAGACCGCCAATGTCAGTGCATTTTGGGACCCGAGCAGACCATAGGCTGCGTTCTCGCCAAGTATTCTCCGAACCGCATTGCGTCCAGCATACCGGGCAATCAGAAACGCAATGACGGCGCCCAACTCGGCACCGATTGCCACATAAATGGCGCCGGCCACATGTCCGTAAGTTGCGCCAGCGACCATTGCAATCGGTGCGCTTGGGATGGGGCTCGCAACAATCGCGAGGGTCATGAAGCCGGCAATCAGGACCGGCCCCCAAATACCGGCCTTCTGAACCCAGAGATCGACGGTTTGTGTGTTGATCGCTGGCAGTTCGAACCACCGCAAAGCCAAGACAACAGCGAGCACGGTGACGATCAGTGCGCAGATGCCTGCGATTTGGCGAGGTGTGATATTCTTAAAGGCCATAAAGGATCACCAGAAATAGCGCGGCAGCCAGATCGAAAAATACGCACATCGGAATGTACCAACGGGGAATCGGTGCCCCGAATAACCCGTTGTGGTGCGCCAAATCCCAGACCGCATGCGCCGCAAGCCCGATGGGCAACGCGCTCCAATGCCACAGCAGACCCAAAAGCGCTGCCAAACCGAACAGGGCTGCAACGGCCAGCTCGATAGCAAATGTCGAGAATTTTTCGGCGCGTGCGCCAAATCCAATATAGGCACCACCAATCAGGGATAAAGTCACAGCAGACAGAGCAATAGATTCACTTTGCGGCAGCAGCAGATGAATAGGTACCGTAACCACAAAGAGGCTTCCGGCGACAAGACCGGGGCGGTTCACTATGGGTTGGTTCATGTTCTTTCCTTGAAATCCTGCTGGACGAGCGGCTTAGTCCCACGCTCTGAGGCTTCCAGAGGGGGTAAGGTCAACAGGTTTTTGAGCGCTATCCGACTGTGAACTGCCCCATCATTCCGCCGTCTTCGTGCTCAAGGATATGACAGTGGTACATGAATGGTGTTTCGTTTGACGCGTCTTGATCGAAGCGAACCAGCAACTCGGCATTGCCATCAACTAGCACGGTGTCTTTCCAACCGGTATTCTGCGCGGTAGGAGAACGGCCGCCTTGTGAAAGCACTTGGAAGGAAACGCCGTGAACATGGAAAGGGTGCATCATCATGTCGGCGGTGATTTTCCAGCGTTCGACGGTGCCGCGAGGAATTTCAAAGTTGATTGTGTCCATGTCAAAAGCGTCGCCATTGATCGAAAACCGGTTGCTCGCCCGTCGCATCATCATTCCCATGCCCATTTGCATATCTAATGTGACTGAACGTTCGGGAATGCCAGACCCATCGCCTTGCGGGCGGCTGCCACCTATGTCGTTTGGCATCCGGTCCTTAGCAGTTGGCAAGGTTGAATCCACGGAGAATGGTAGCACAACGAAGCTGGTTTCGGTGCCCCCAATACCCATCATTCCGCCCATCATCTGGTTCGGGTTGGGTGCCGATACTAGCGCGATGTCGCTTCCGTCCGTCAGGTCAATCAGAACCTCGTAGCGTTCACCCGGTGCAATGGTCAGGTTTGTCAGCACTATCGGACGATCCAGATAGCCGTTGTCGGTAGCAATCAAGTGCATTTCGCGTCCGTCCGACAAGGACAGCGGATATATCCGCGCGTTCGATCCGTTGACCAAACGCAGCCGCACGATCCCGCGTGGCACGACAGCAGTTCTGCCAACTTGCCCGTTGATGACCATCGTGTCGCCCAAGAAACCCATCATTTGATCCGGCATCGAAAGATCATAGTCTATCCGTCCACGCCTATCAAAACGACGGTCCTGTAACACTAGAGTCAGGTCATCTACACCGTAGGTGTTTGGTAGGCCGCGTTCTTCGTCCCGCCCGTCATCAATCTGCAGGACTCCAGCAAGGCCATTTTGGACCTGCCGAGCAGTGCTGCCGTGAACGTGTGAATGGTACCACGCCGTCGACGCGGGTTGCGTGATGGCTAAGTCCGGCGTCCATGTTTCGCCTTGCGCAATCGTTTGGTGTGGGCCGCCATCGGCGTCTCCAGGCACCATCAAACCGTGCCAATGAACTGAAATAGGTTCGTTGAGGGTGTTCTGGACTTCGGCGGCTGTCGTCTTTCCTGCCGCGATCCGCAGGGTAGGTCCCAGATAGGATTGATTAAACCCCCAAGTCTCGCTTGTGCCGGCGTCTACAAATGCGGTTGTTCCGCGTTGCGCGGTTAGCTGGAATCGTCCGGTTTTTGTGGCATCTAGTAAAGGTGGCATAGTCAGCGCACTGGACGTCTGCGCAGCCGCCAATACCGGATACATCGTGACCGGGAGTGTAGATAGGCCCGACAGGAAATTGCGGCGAGAAATCATTCTGTTTTCCTTAGGTGAGACTGGTTGGAAGCGCGGCGAGTGCCACTTCGGGTGTCACGACGGGCAATCCGCTTGCAATCCAACCGGGATGTCCCCGTGATCCCATCATCCCACCGGCCACGTCTACAAATCCGGCGAACTGGCGCTGGCGCAACTGATCCATGATGTATCCGCTCCGCCCTCCTATTGCGCAAATCAGGGCGACGGGCTGTCCGTCAGCAAGGTCGTGTGCGGCAAACAGTCGTTCCCCGAATGCTGCGTCCCTCATATCAAGCGGCCAAGCCCCCTGCGCGACTCCGGTTTCGCTCCATTCGTCGGGGCGTCGGATATCGATGAGGCGCGCGGCATTGTCGTTTAGGGCATCGTGAGTTTCTTGAACCGACCATATGTCGTGATCATCAGCCCAGAGTTGGCCAGCCGCAACGAGAGGTAGCGGTGCGATCAGTGCTGTGGTCAAGAACGTGCGGCGATTGAGGGTCATCATGTGTCTCCTTTTGCTGAATTAAGCGGCGTCGACTGCGGTTGTCAGCATATCGCGCACCTGACCTGCAACATCATGTAGCGCGGCGTTTCTCACGGCGGCCATAGATGCAACAGGGTCGACGGCAGACACTTCGATCCCATCGGCAACTTCGCGCAGAATCACATTGCAGGGCAACATAGCACCGATACGCGGTTCCATCCCTATAGCTTCATACGCCATTTTCGGATTGCAGGCGCCGAGGATGCGATACTCGGGAATGTCGGCGTCGATCTTTTCCTTCATTGTTGTCTGAACGTCAATTTCCGTTAGTACGCCGAAACCAGTATCTTTCAACGCGGCCCGCACGCGCATTTCTGCATCATCAATTGTAGTGCCAGTCAGTACGCGATCGTAGGTAAATGACATTTTGAGACTCCTTGATTGTGTTTCGTAACTTTGCTTGCCTGATCAGCCGTGATCAGTTGTCTGACATCGGCATTTTGCCGTCTGACATTTTTGAAATCATATCGGCTGGGGTCGTCATCTCTCCTTCAGTGATGGTCCCATCGCCGTCTGCATCGAGAATCTGGAACTGATCCACCATCATTTCCCGCATGACCATTGCGTACATCGGTGCAAATTCGTCAAATGTCAGCGCACCATCATTGTCGACATCCGCTTGGCCGTGCATGGACTGCAATTTCCCGTGCGCCTCTTCGTTTGAGATCATCCGGTCGCCATCAGCATCAAATTCACCCATCATCATTGATCCAACGATTGGAAAGGGCATTGGTCTTTCGACCGATGTGCTGCCCATCATCGCGTTGGACCCCATATTGGAATGAATTTGCATCATGGCTTGCATCATCGCGTGGTGATCCTCCATGTGCTCTGGGCTCATCATATCGCCGCCGCTCATTGGACCGGCGATGTTGGTTTCGGAATCCGATTGTAAAGGAGTCCCGTCGACGGATTGGTTGTTGTGATGATGAGAGTCCGCGATAGCAGATCCTGCACCGACAAATGTGAACGCAATCGCGGCTACCGTCCTGGAATTGAATGACATAGCTTAGTCCTTCTGTTTTTGCTCTCCTATATACTTTGCAACCAAATAGGAGTTTTAAAGGCCCCGCACGTGCGGGTTTGTATCCGCCCGTCGCAACCAAGGTCACTTGATACAC
>JAHBAO020000390.1 GCA_018500065.2 Octadecabacter sp.
CAGATCAGCGCTTTCGGAGACGGGCGAAATCAGCGGTCGTCCCTCTTTCCATGCAATCAAATTATCAATGGCGAGATCCGCCATAGCGCGGCGAGTTTCTTGCGTGGCGCTGCCGATATGTGGCGTGAGAATGACATTTGACATCGCCTGCAGCGCGTCCGGGATATGTGGTTCCGCGTCAAAAACATCCAGCGCCGCACCGCCAATCCGACCCTCAGAGAGGGCGTCAATCAATGCGACCTCATCCACGGTGGAGCCACGCCCGACATTGATCAGATAACCGTCCGGACCGATGGCATCGATAACCTCCCGATTGATCAGATGATGGGTCGCTGCACCGCCGGGCGCCACACAAATCAACGCATCACAGGCCTGCGCCATGGCCGTCAGGTCATCGAAGTAGGTGAACGGCACGTCCTGCGGATTGCGCCCGAAGTAGAGAATATCAGGGTCAAACGGCGCCAGTTTCGCGACGATCGCCTTGCCGATCCGCCCCAAGCCCAAGATCCCGATCGTCCGCTGATCAGCCGAGCGCGCCAGGGGCAGATTGCCTTCGACCGCCCACTGACCGGAACGCGCATGCGCCATCTCATTTTCCAGATTTCGCCAGCAGGAAAGATAAAGCATCAAGGCCGTTGTCGCGACTTCGTTGTTAAGGACATTCGGCGTATGACACACCGGAATACCACGTGCCGTAGCTGCAGCCGTATCGACGCCGTCATAACCAACTCCATTGCTGCTGATAATTTCCGCGTTTGGCAACCTGGCCAGAATGTCGGCAGGTACACCGATGTGACCGTCCGTCAAAATGCACCGAACCGCCCCGCCGTTTTGGTCCAGCCATGACGCCTTATCGACCAAATCCAGCTCGATGGTGTCAAAAACCGCAGTCACCCGATCGCGCATGTAGTCGGTCAACGGGCAAAGAACGATCAGCTCCGACATCAGTGGCTATCCCGTGGCATGCCTTTGCGTGCCGTGTCACGGTAGCTAGGTGCATCGCGCAGGGTCATGCCCGTGTCGAGCCCGCCGGTGAGTTCGCGGAAGTATTGCTGCCAAGGCGTCTGGCTGTCCGGAGATTGGTAACCGCCCGCTTCCGTCAACGAACGCGCGCGGTCGGCGAGTTCATCCAGCGGCACCAGCATGTCGGCGGTGCCTTTGCCCAGATCGAACCGCACTCGGTCCCCAGTCTGCAACAAGGCTAACCCGCCGCCCGCTGCCGCCTCCGGCGAGGCGTTTAATATTGATGGGGAGCCGGACGTGCCAGACTGGCGGCCATCGCCCACGCAGGGCAGTGCATCGATACCCTGTTTCAGCAAATAGGAGGGCGCGCGCATGTTCACGACCTCGGCCCCGCCGGGATAGCCCTTCGGCCCCGCACCTCGCATAAACAGTACGCAATTCTCGTCGATGCCCTCAGCGGGATCGTCAATCCGGTGGTGGAAATCCTCAGGCCCGTCAAACACCACCGCACGTCCTTCGAAGGCCATCGGGTCATCCGGGTTGGACAGATAGCGGGCACGGAAAGCGTCCGAGATCACACTTGTTTTCATGATTGCGCTGTCAAAGAGGTTGCCTTTGAGGTTGAGGAATCCCGCGTCCTGCACCAGCGGCGTGTCCAGAGTGCGGATCACGTCGGTGTTGGTGGCCGCGCGGCCCGTGCAATTATCACCCATGCTGGCACCATTTGCGGTGATTGCGTCCGGGTTGGGCAGCAGCCCGCCCTTCAACAACTCAGCGACAACGGCAGGGACGCCACCCGCGCGGTGATAATCTTCACCCAAATATTTGCCAGCCGGTTGAAGGTTCACCAAAAGCGGCACCTTGTACCCCAATGCTTGCCAGTCATCGTTATTCAAGGGCACGCCCAGATGCGCCGCGATCGCATTCAGATGGATCGGAGCATTCGTGGACCCGCCGATAGCCGAGTTGATAACAACAGCGTTTTCAAATGCTTCACGGGTCATGATGTCAGACGGACGCAGGTCGTCCCAGACCATCTCGACGATGCGCTTGCCGGTTTCGTAGGAAATCTGCGCCCGCTCGCGGTAAGGGGCCGGGATCGCCGCGCTGCCGGGCAGTTGCATCCCCAAGGCCTCGGCCAGTGAATTCATTGTCGTGGCCGTGCCCATTGTGTTGCAGTAGCCAACGGAAGGAGCGCTGGAAGCGGCGATATCCATGAACTGGTCGCCATCAATCTCGCCTCGCGCCATCATTTCGCGTGCCTTCCAGATGACGGTGCCAGATCCGGCACGTTCGCCCTCCCAATATCCGTTCAACATCGGGCCAACCGAGAGCGCAATCGCCGGGATGTTCACCGTTGCGGCAGCCATGAGCAAGGCCGGAGTGGTCTTGTCACAGCCAATGTTCAACACAACTCCGTCAATTGGGTATCCCATCAGGGTTTCCACCAAGGACAGGTAGGCGAGGTTGCGATCAAGGTTGGCAGTTGGGCGTTTCCCGGTCTCCTGAATCGGATGAACGGGAACCTCAATGGGCGTTCCACCTGCCGCAATGATCCCGTCGCGGACCCGCTTGGTCAGTTCAATATGGTGCCGATTACAGGGCGACAGATCGCTGCCCGTCTGAGCAATTGCGATGATCGGCTTACCCTCTTGCAACTCCTCCCGCGTGAGGCCGTAGTTGAGGTAGCGCTCAAGATAGAGCGCCGTCATCTCAGGGTCGCCTTTTCGTGCAAACCAGTCCCGTGACCGCAGCTTATCTTTTGTCATCTTCGTCATGGGCTTTCCTCACGGGTCACTGGTAGTGTTGGATTTGAATTTCGTCCTACCATACATGGATTTGGAGCAGGGTAAATCAGTATATGTGTGTTCATTCTGCGTGACAATAGATCTATTGTTTCCTTCATTTATTAGCAATTTCAGCATGTTACACACGTTCGCCCGGGCGAAAAGAATCTTGTTGCCAAATTAAGAGAGCCCTTCTACTTTGGTCATACCAAAATAGGTTCGGCGGGGAGGACCGCCGATCGATCGACCAACTGGGAGGACTAAAATGTCTACACTTAAGCGACTGACGCAAGCTGCGTCTGCAACTGCACTCGCGCTGGCGGCAACCACCGCGTTCGCGGAAACAACGACCCTGCGCATCCAAACGCACTTCAGCCAGGAAACGCTGTCCGGCCAAATGGCGGCAGAGTTCATCGAAGACGTCACCGCGATGTCAAACGGCGAAATTCAGATCGAGATGTTTTATGCATCTTCCGTCGTGAAATCCGCGGAGACCTTTGACGCAGCTGCGACAGGTATTCTCGATTGCGACATGACAGGCGGTTCTTACCAGACCGGTAAGAACCCAGCGTTCCAATTTGCTGGCGACCTGAACGGTGCTTATGCCAACCCTTACCAGCAATATGCATGGTTGCTGCACGGTGGCGGTTACGACGCTATGAACGAACTCTACAATGCATACGACATGCAGTTCGTCGGTTGGTGGATCCCGGGTCCGGAATCACTGTCGTCCACGCGCCCAATCAGCGGCGTTGCTGATCTTGAAGGATGGAAGTTCCGTTCGCCTCCAGGCGTCATCACAATGATCTTTGAACGCCTTGGCGCATCACCGGTCGTTATGGACTTCAACGAAATCTTCACAGCCCTTGAAACTGGTATCATTGACGGTGCGGACGCGGCGAACCTGACCAACAACATCGGTCTAGGTCTTTATGACATCGCGGAGCACACCAACTATCCTGGCTTCCACTCCATGCCTGCAGACCACTTGGCCTGCCGCAAGGATGCGTGGGACGCAATGCCGGCCCATCACCAGGCGATCTTGACTGTTGGCATGCAGGCTCTGGGTCTGAAGAACACTTCGATCAACGAAGTCCGCAACGCCGAGAACTCTGTTGTACTGGCTGAGCAAGGCCTAAATATGTACCAGTGGTCCGAAGAGGACATGGCGACATATCGTGCCGCTGTTCAGTCCGCATGGACCGAGTTCTCAACAACGCCTGAAAGCGAAGCACTGCTGGGCAGTCACCTCGCCTTCCTGCGCAGCATTGGCGCAATGGAATAATCCCGCAACGGGATTGAACGCGAAAGGCGGCGGGGAAACCTGCCGCCTTTCCAGACTACATAAGAGATGCGTTAAGGGCGGGGGGCCTACAGATGGACGAGAAACAAACCGGACATATCGGTGAATGGATATGGCCATCAGCGTTCCTGATCTGCGCGGGCTGGGTCATCTGGCACATGCCAGCCTTCATTCTCGACTTCGCCCCACCCGAGAGCGAAAGCCTCTTTGGGCAAATCTCGGGGCTCCATGAGCGCAAAGATGTCCTGCCAAATCTGGGTGGATTGTTCGGCGGATATGCCGATGTGGTTGATTGGGTCGCCTTGATCCTGATCCCCGTCTTCACCTTTCTTGGCGCCCGCTCAGTGGTCACCGCCCCGATGGAATTCCAGAATTGGCCGAGATGGGATCGGTTTGCGCTTTTTATTGGTCGCGCCACGATGATCATGATCCTGACCATGACCTGCGTCATGCTCTACGAGGTGTTCTTGCGGTACGTTATCGAAGCACCGACCAAATGGGCCAATGAATTAACCCTTTGGATTGCCGGCTTCGTCTTTCTGACCTCGGGCCTTTATGCGATGCAGCAACGCTGTCACATCCGCATTTCAATCCTCTATGACGTAGTCCCACGTCCAGTGCGCAAATTGATGGACGTTTTGTCAACTCTCTTCATTGTGCTCTTCACCTTTGGACTGGTGTTCGGCAGCTATCAGCAGGTGTTTATCAACAAGTTTTACCGTTGGGAGATGTTTGGCACGGCCTTTGACCCGCCCATTCCAGCGACGATTCAACCCATGATCCTGATCACTCTGGTCCTGGTCTCACTTCAGGCGATCGCGAATTTGATCGCGGATTGGAAACTCGACCCAGAATTCCATTCGGCAGACGATATCGACGAAGAAGAAATCGCCGCCATCAAACGCAGTATCGGAGTCGAATAATGGATATTGGTACAATCTCGATGCTCCTCGTCTTGGGGATGATTGTCTTGCTTGCGATTGGCATGCCGCTTGGTTTTGCCTCGGCTTTCCTGGCTTTGATGGTGATGGTTCTCAAGTTTGAACCGACGATCCTGACCGCCCCTTGGACCATTGGAGAGGGAATGCTGACCGGCAGGCCGGGCACGGGCCCGCTCTATATTCTGACCCAAAAGATATTCGACCTCATGACCGAATATGTGCTGATATCGGTTCCATTGTTCATATTTATGGCTGCGTTGCTGGAACGCTCTGGTATCGCCAAGCAGATGTATGATGCGCTTGATTTTTGGCTCAGCCGGGTCCGTGGCGGCGTGGCAATCATCACCTCCATCATGGCCGTCATCATGGCAGCAATGTCAGGTATTATCGGTGGTGAAGTCGTTCTTCTGGGCCTCATAGCGCTGCCGCAAATGCTCCGTCTTGGCTACAACCAAAATCTCGCGATTGGTACGATCTGCGCCTCAGGTAGCTTGGGCACAATGATCCCGCCCTCTATCGTGTTGATCATTTACGGACTAATCACAGAAACGTCGATCAAAGCGTTGTTCACGGGCGCCTTCGTTCCGGGCTTCATGCTGGCGATGATGATCATCATGTATATCGTTATCCGCACCCAGTTGCGCCCGAGCGACGCGCCACTTCCAGAACCACGTGAAGGCGATCCGACCGGTGTGCAAAAGCTCGGTCTGTTTGGTGGGTTCCTGTCGCTGCTGTTGATGGGGTTTGCAGCGGTGTTGTTCTTGCGGGCCCTGTTTTTTACCGTAACGGGCCAGAATGTGCTGGAGGTTGGAGAAGACCCTATTGCGCTTGGGATGCCACAGCATCTAACCTCGTTGGCGATCGCCGTTGGTGTCGGAGCGGTCTTGGCATTCGTTGTTTTTGGGCGCCAACGCACGCTTGAGGGTTGGAAGCACGGCAAAGGTTTGGTTCCGCCAATCTTAGTCATCGGGGTTGTCATGGGCTCGATCTATGGCGGTATCACCGGCATCACAGAGGCTGCAGGCATGGGTGCATTCGCGGTCTTCATGATCGCTCTGGTCCGTGGGGAAGCAAGCGTGGGGCTCGTTTGGGACGCGATGATGCGCACCTTGCGCTCCACTGGGTCGATCATCTGGGTGACCATCGGTGCGGCGGCATTGGCTGGGGCCTATACACTCGCTGGTGGTCCAAGCTACATCGCCAATCTGATCGTCGGATCCGAGATGCCAACCATGGTCGTGCTCCTCGTTATGATGTTGATCCTGCTGTTCATGGGCGCATTTATGGATTGGGTCGGGATCGTCCTTCTGATCATTCCGGTTTTCCTGCCGATCGTAAAACGCCTGCCAATCGAAGAGATTGGCTTCATCGGCCAACTGGAACCACACCAGGTGTCGATCTGGTTTGGGGTACTCTTCTGTATGAATATGCAGGTCAGCTTCCTGTCGCCGCCATTTGGCCCAGCTGCGTTCTATCTAAAGTCGGTTGCGCCGCCGCACATCACGTTGGTCGATATTTTCCGCGGCTTCCTGCCCTTTATCGGCATTCAGCTTCTGGCGCTTTCGGTGATGCTGATCTGGCCTAGTATTGTGACGTTGCTGCTATAATGGAGGTTTCCATGCTCAGCACTACTCAAGTCGAACAGTTCAATCGTGATGGGTATCTCGTCGTTGAAGATGTGATCGACGCAGCGACCCGAACAGCTATTGTTGCGGAATATGCGGCACTGATGAATCGGCTTTATGACGGATGGCATGCCGAGGGCCTGGTTCCTGCCGCTGCGCCAGGCATGGGGTTCTTTGAAAAACTCGATGTAGCCTACCGGTCTGGATTCGATTGGTATCAGCCACTCGATATCTCTTTGCCCCATTCAGAGATCTCCGATGATACTCCAATGCACCACGGTCCTGCTGTCTTTAATATGGCGACGCACCCGCGGATTCTGGACATCGCGGAATCCCTGATCGGGCCGGAAATCACCTCGAACCCGATCCAACATGTGCGCATTAAGCCGCCCGAGGATCAGGTTTCGTCCAACGAAAACCGCGCTCATATCGTTTCGACGGACTGGCATCAAGACAAAGGCGTGACTTTGGAAACCGCGGACGAGACCCAGATGCTCACCGTGTGGCTGGCGATAACTGATGCAACGGTCGAGAATGGTTGTCTACAGGTGAAGCCAGGCATGCGAGAAGAGATGCTGCCCCATTGCACGATGACCCAAGTTGGCATCAAGGATCGCTACCTCCCCAAGGCCGATGCTGTACCAACGCCAGTCAAGGCCGGAGGCGCTGTCATCTTCCACCCACTCACACCCCATGCCAGCCTGTCCAACACGTCGGACGGGTATCGTTGGTCGTTTGATCTGCGATACAATGTGACCGGTCAATCCACGGGACGGGATCAGTTCCCCAGCTTTGTCGCGCGC
>JAHBAO020000238.1 GCA_018500065.2 Octadecabacter sp.
ACATACGGACGCGACAGGCTGCGCGGCATCTGGCATCGGTCTCAATATGGGCCTTACAGCTGGGCACATCGTAGCCCGTGAGCGATAGCGCTGAAACCGGGCAAGCCGCTAAGCACGGCTTGTCTGTGCAGGTCTTACAGGGGCTTATCGACGGGGCGGGCAGGGCGATGTGGCGGTCGAACTGCAACGCTCCGCGATACGACACCAACAAGCCCGCCTCTTTGTGCACGAGCAACCCCACAGGGCTGGTCCAGACCTCGCCACTGCGCAACGCCCACGCGATGAATGGATGGTAGGGCGGCCCGCCGAACGGAAAGACCGCCTGAGCACTTGTTTTCTGGGCAAGTTTTGTGATGGCGTCATGTGACCAGGTATCCAGCGGATCATCACCATTGAATGTGGACTGCTCCGTGACGAAACCCCAAAATCCCGGCTCGAGCGGGCCAAGCAGAACTGTTGTTTTACCGTCTTCATGGAACCCGCCTAGCGCGGTGAGGTGCGACGCCGCCGCTGCGGTGTTCAGTTCGTCCAGCGTCACTTCGCAGCCCGAATGATCGACCCCGCGCCGTGTTCGGTAAACAGTTCCAACAGGCACGCGTTGGGCGCACGTCCATCCAAGATAACCGCCGCGCGAACACCACCAGAAATGGCCTCTAGGCAGGTTTGCGTTTTGGGGATCATGCCGCCAGCAATCACGCCAGATGCAGTTAGGTCTGAGATCTGTTCCGGCGTGAGCTCAGTCAAAACATTGCCGTCGCCATCTTTCACACCAGACACGTCCGTCAGCAGCAATAGACGGTCAGCATTCAGCGCGGATGCATAAGCACCCGCAGCCGTGTCGCCATTCACATTCAGCGTCTCACCATCGCGACCTGCGCTAAGGGGGGCGATCACGGGGATCGTGTTGGCATCAAACAAGGTCTTCAGCACTTTGGTGTCAATCTCAGCAGGTGTGCCAACCAGACCCAATTCGGGCGCATCCTGATCGCAGGTCATCAGGTTCGCGTCTTTGCCAGAAAGTCCAACCGCACGACCACCTTGGCGGTTGATCGCGTTCACGATCCATTTGTTCACGCGACCGGACAGAACCATCTCAACGACTTCAACGGTCGCCTTATCCGTCACGCGCTTGCCGTTCACAAAGTCTGATTTGATGTCGAGTTTTTCGAGCATATCATTGATCATCGGCCCACCACCGTGGACGATCACGGGATTCACGCCAACCTGTTGCATCAGCACGACGTCCCGCGCGAAGTTCTCCATTTCCGCATCGGAGGACATCGCGTGGCCACCAAGTTTGATAACAACAATCGCATCATTGTAGCGTTGCAGATAGGGCAGCGCCGCGCTGAGCGTGGCGGCCGTGGCGATCCAGTCGCGGTTCATATCTTGCTTTCTCATGGCTGTCCTATGGGCGTCGTCGTGGGTCAGTCTAACCCTGCGATGATTGCGCGCAACGTTTCAATACCTTCACCCTTTTCGGACGAGGTAATGATCAGCTCAGGGTAGGCCGATGGAAACTTTTGCAGCTTCTCGCGCACTTGGAGCAAAACCTTGTCCAACTCGCCCTTCTTGAGCTTGTCGGTCTTCGTCATCACGCATTGGAACGTCACCGCGGCACTTGCCAGTAGCGCCATGATTTCTTCATCAACGGACTTAATCCCATGACGCGCGTCAACCAGCACAAAGGCACGGCGCAACGTCACGCGGCCGCGCAGGTAGTTCTTCAGCAACCGCTGCCACTTTTCCACAACAGCCACGGGCGCGTTGGCATAACCATAGCCCGGAAGATCGACGAGGTAGTGGGTTTCGCCCACGGTAAAGTAGTTGATCTCTTGCGTGCGACCGGGTGTGTTTGACGCGCGCGCAAGCCCCTTTCGGCCCGTTAGTGCGTTGATCAGTGTGGATTTACCCACGTTTGAACGCCCTGCGAAACACACCTCTGGGCGGTCCGCCTCTGGCAGGCCGTCCATTGCAACGACGCCTTTAACAAAGTCGGTTTCGCCTGCAAACATCTTGCGGCCCGCCTCACGTGTGGCGTCATCGGGTTCTTCAACGGCTGGAAATGGAAGCTGCATTAGAGCACCTCTGTTTGGTTGCCTAGGGCGACTTGGCCATCTTTGGTAACAACAGCGTAGATGCCGAAGTTCTGATGGCCGAATGTTGATTTCAGTATGCCAAGCGTATCCGCGTCGCGTTCGCCTGTCACAGGGTTAGCCGCTGTGTGTAAGCAGCGTTTGATCGGTTCGCGGATTTCCAGTTCGGCAGAGCCGATACGGATCGTTTTGCCGATCCATTCGAGTTCCTCGAATGGTTGCGTTCCGTCTAGCCAGATGTTGCCCCGCCAACGTTCAAGTTCGAGCGGCGTTCCAATTTCGGCTTCTACTGCCGCATGGCTGGAACGGGTCATGATGGAAACAGACGGGTAGTCGGAGTCCGTCATACCGCGCCCATCGGCCGAAACGATGCCCGTCGGCACAGCGCGATCAGCAGGACAAAGCGGTTCAATCCATTTTAGAAACGCTTCGGCATCTTCATTCGGGTCAAATGTGAACGCGCCAATGTCTTGGTGGCGCAGTGTGATTTGTCCAAGAACGTCGTCAAACTCTGCCCAGATACCCGCAAGCTTGGGTGTCCGTGTGCCAATCATGAAATTCTGGCAGCTTGCCCAACCGGACCCATCGTATTTGGCAACATCATGCGTGACGGCCCAATGGCGGTCCCACGGGACGCATTTTCCCGTGGCCAAGTCTACAGCCGCGAGTTTTTCGCGACCGTGGCTCTTTATCGGGTGCCGCCAAAGGTCAGCGACCGTTCCCATCACTCGGTGTCCGGCTTATTGCGCCCGGTGATGTTGCCGAAGATGTCGGGCTTAAAGCCCTGACTGCGCATAATGGCGTACTGCTGGATGAACGTGATCGTGTTGTTCGCGATCCAGTACAGAACAAGGCCACTGGCAAAGCTGCCGAGCATGAACATGAAGACCCAAGGCATCCACGCAAAGATCATCTTCTGCGTCGCATCTGTGGGCGCGGGGTTAAGCTTTTGCTGCAACCACATTGAGATACCGAGAACGATTGGCATGATCCCGATAAAAACCAGCGAGAAGAAGGACTCTGGACCGGGTGCGTCCCACGGGAAAAGCCCGAACAGGTTGTACAGTGATGACGTATCTGGCGCGCTAAGGTCTTTGACCCAACCGATCCAAGGCGCGTGGCGCAATTCGATCGTTACAAAGATAACTTTGTAGAGCGAGAAGAAAATTGGGATTTGCATCAAGATCGGCAAGCAACCGGATGCAGGGTTCACCTTGTTCTCTTTATAAAGGGCCATCATACCCTTTTGAAGTTTCTCACGGTCATCGCCTGCGTCTTCTTTCATCTTGGCCATCTGTGGCTGCAATTCACGCATCTTCGCCATCGAGACGTAAGATTTGTAAGCAAGCGGCAAGAGCAGTGCTTTGATGAGGAACGTCAACGCGATGATTGACCAACCCATGTTGCCGATCAGCCCGTTTAGCCAATGCAGAACTGCAAAGATCGGCTTTGTCAGGAAGAAGAACCAACCCCAGTCAATACTGTCGAGGAAACGGTCAATTCCATCATCATTCTGGTAGCCGCGGATGACTTCCCATTCCTGCGCACCGGCAAAGAACTGCGTCTGCGCTTCTTGGGTGGCGCCGTGCGCGACAGTCACCATCGGGTAGACCGTTTCGATCAGGTAGATGTCATTGGTATGCCGCGCAACGGAGCGGAAATCACGACCCGGAGACGGAATAAGCGCCGTCATCCAATACTGGTCAGAAAACCCGATCCAGCCGTTTTCTTCAACTTCGATGCGGCCTTCATCTGTCGTGAGGTCTGGCATGTCATCGTAGTTGATTTCTTCCATCGCCCCATCAGACATCCGAACAACACCTTCGTGTTGGATGAAGAACCCGATTTGCTCAGGCTCACCGTGGCGCGCCACTTGACCGTAGGGCCGCATCGCGATCTCGGCGCCGGATGCGTTCTCGACCGACTGCGTGATCGTGAATAAAAAGTCGTCATCAATGCTGAAGGTCTTGCGGAATACAAGGCCCGCTCCGTTTTCCCAGATCAATCCGACATCATTGCCGACGGACAGCGTGCTGCCTGTTTCAATGGACCAAGGCGTATCGCGGCCAGGCACGTCTTCTAGCGCCGCACCTACCGTCGGAATCCAACCGTGCAACGCATAGTAGGGGGCTGCTGTGTCAGTGGGAGACAGCACACGTACCAGATCTGAATCTGCATCCAGTGTGTCGCGGTAATCCTGCAACGACAGATCATCAATCCGGCCGCCGTTCAGCGCAATGGACCCGATGACGCGTGGCGTTTCGATTGCGATCCGTTCACTGGCGCCAATAGCGTCTGCGACCGGCATGGCGACGTTGCCATCTGGTGTCGCAACCGCAGGGTCGGCTGTGCCTTCGACGACTGGGGCAAGCGGATCGACAACGGCCGTTTCCGGTGCTGTCGCGTCCACAGTTGGTTCCGGCGGTGGGAACAACACGAACCACACCAGAATCACGATGAAGCTGAGGGCTGTTGCGAGGATGAGGTTCTTGTTCTGGTCGTCCATTGAAGCCGCCTGAAACTGTTGTTGAAATATCAGGCAGGTTCAACAGGTCACAGCGGCAAAGGTCAAGCGCTTTTGCCTTGTTTTTGTGGACTATTGGCCGCTTTGTCACGTGGTTGGGTGCTTAACGCTCTGCTTAGTCGCTGTTCTCATTCGGACCGACGCGGCGTTGCAATCCCTTAAAATCGAAGATTGAAGGATCCAAAAGGTGCGATGGTCGGGTATTTGTAAGCGCCCCGAACATCTGTTGGCGTCGACCGGGAGTGTTGGTTTCCCATTGGTCCAGCATGGCCTTGATTTGCTGACGTTGCAGTCCGTCTTGGGAACCGCATAGGTCACATGGGATAATCGGATAACCCATTGAGCTGGCAAATTTTTCGCAATCTGCTTCCGCAACGTGGGCGAGGGGGCGATAGACGAACAAGTCCCCTTCCTCGTTCAATAGCTTTGGTGGCATCGTCGCAAGGCGGGAGCCGTGGAACATGTTCATCATAAATGTTTCAAGGATATCGTCGCGGTGATGGCCCAAGACCACAGCGCTACAGCCTTCTTCACGGGCAATGCGGTAGAGATTACCACGCCGCAATCGAGAACAGAGCGCACACATCGTTCGGCCAGCGGGCACCTTATCGACGACAATCGAATAGGTGTCTTGGTATTCAATGCGATGGGGAACCTGCATATCATTCAAGAACTTAGGCAGAACCGTCGCTGGAAAATTAGGTTGGCCCTGATCAAGGTTACAGGCGAGCAGATCAACCGGTAAAAGCCCGCGCCACTGTAGTTCGTGCAGGACCGCTAAAAGCGTGTAACTGTCCTTGCCGCCGGACATGCACACAAGCCATTTCGCTCGTTTTCCACCCGCATCGACCATGCCGTAAGCCTCAATCGCCTCGCGCGTGTTTTGCACAAGCCGCTTGCGGAGTTTCTTGAACTCGGTGGTTTTGGGCGCGCCGTAAAACAGCGGGTGAATGTCATCTGGTTCATCAAGCATGGGGATGAATTACAGGCGCAAGGTTCGGCCCACAAGTGGGTGATCTGCCCGTACACACTGCGTACACAACCTGTACACATCCCGTATGTACACTTGTATGATTCTGACGCGTCCTCAATCCGTCAAATGAACCGCCGGTGTTGCGCTTATGCAGGTCTGGTTTGGGCCCAACCTTGTCATTGTGATTTTGTGCTGCCGCGCAGCGGTTCAACCGGCCATTCGTGGACGTCGCAGCATGGATCAGTCGTCGAATTTACAATCGTTAACTTCTCGTTTGACCTGCTGCTTAGAAATACAACCAAGCAATTCACTTTTGGACAGCAACTCGCGGATCAGCAAAATCGATCCACATTCAACCACGCTATCCGGCATCGCCATGCCTTGGCTGTCAAACAACTGGTCGAACTGCTCGCGCGTTGGCGTATCTGGGCGCGGGACAACCCAAGGATGCTGGACAAGAACGTCAAGTCGAAGGCTGGTTTCCTTTTCCAAGGGGTGATCAGGCCGGACCACCACAACAAGATGGTCGCAGAGCAACCGTTCTTGAATTTCGTCCTCGACCGGAAGTGGCGACCTCAACGCTCCGACAATGAAATCAATGTCGCCACTGCGCAGCCCGGCTAGCATTTCCTTGTATGTGCCATCAATTACCGTGATCGTTTTTTGCGGGCTGTCGCGGCGAAAACGAACGATTGCCTCGGGCAGCAGATACGAACGCGACAGCGGCAAAGCACCGATGCGGATGCTGCCGACCTCTCGCCTGTTAAATTCGGCAAAAGCAATTCTGGCCGTCTGAGCGATCTCGCGGCAGGGTTTGGTTGCCACCAGACCAAAGGATATGCGTTCAAAGAGCGATCGGCCAGCTTCCTGTTGGAATAGGGTAATGGCCCGGTGCACAGTCGGCTGGGCGCGCCCTAGCGCGAGCCGCCAACATGAAACTTTGCGCCTCTGACAACGCGATCTAAGCCTGCAGTTGCGCGACAGTGGCAGTAACCACAAGCCGGGGGACACCTTGGACAATTTGGAATCTAGCCGGTCCACCGTGCGGCGCAAACGTGCTTCTAGCGTCCGGCCCCGCTCGTTCAAAGAAAGCTCTGTCGTGTGCGTTTGAACAGTGTCCCGCCCGCCCTGCGCTCTACGCGGACCCTTCGAAAGATGCCCGCGACCGGCACCAGAGGCGCGTAAATCCGCCGTTGGAGAACGTGTTAGTTTTCCTACTGCGGAAATGCAAAAAATCGTTCAGCGCTGCCACAGGTATACTTTTATCCATTCAATTGTGTTTGGGAAGAGTTGGGCTGATTGCTTGTGCCAATTTATTGTTGAGCAAGGAGGCGTTCTCAAATCACTTTGGCTGCTTCAGTTGCTCTGGATAGTGCACTCGAATTACCTGGCAAATCGGTGCATTCGAGAAAGACCCTTTTGGTGCAGGTGGCGCAGATACCGTAGTCGATGTCTTTGATCGCAGCCGCCAGTGCATCGCCCTTGGAGATGTGCAGATGATCTTCGCCGATTTCTTCGATAACGTGAAACCGGTGTAGGCTGTCGAGAAGCGGCGGGAATAATGCGATGATCCGGAAGGTGCCACCTTCGGCCCGGATCTTACGGATGGCATCGATCAGAAAATCAGCGCCCGCGAGGTCGATTTTTCCCACGCCCTTGAGGTAGAACAGCACATGGTTTTGCCCTTGGCGCTTGCGGCGCATCGTCTCGAATTCGTGCTCGACATGTTCGACCGACCCGAAGTAAAGCGGCCCGTCGATGCGGATCGTGACGATTTGTGGGCATTCGGGGATGCTGTGCATGTCGGCGTTTCGGAACTTGCGCCGCCCCGACGCGGTCACGACCGGCGCGCTGACCCGGATCGAGGGGTGTGAGCTTTGATAGATAAAGACCGCAAAAGAAGCGATGACACCGACATAGATCGCAAAGTCCAGTTCGACCAGAAGGCCGGCCAATAGTGTCAGCGCGAGGATGATGGTCTCGGAGCGACTGGAGCTGATCACGCGACGCAATTCGGCGAAATCGACCAGACGCCAGGCAACATAAAGGATCAATCCTGCCATTGCTGGCACCGGTATGAACCGGATAAAATCCGAAAACATCAGCAGCATGACGGCGAGGAAAAGGCTCGACAGGATAGCGGCGATGGGTGTTTTGGCTCCGGCCTCTGCATTGACGCCGCTGCGCGTGAACGAGCCTGAGCCCGCATAGCATTGAAAGACCCCGCCGACAGCGTTCGACAGGCCTTGCCCGATCATTTCTTGGTTCGCATCGAACTTTTCCTTTCGGCGCACCGCAAAGGCCCGTCCGATAGAAATCGCCTCTAACAGGCCGACAAGCGCAATGGCCATGGCCCCCGGGATGAGCGCACCGATGTCGCCAATGGCGTTTGTGGGCGGGGCGAAAGTCGGAAATGCTGCGGGGATTTCGCCCACCATCGCCACGCCGCTCGCAGGCCCATCGAGCACAAAGCAGAGTACTGCGCCGGCAATCAGCGCAATCAAAAATCCAGGCAGGCGTCGGGCATAGCGCTGACACAGCAGCAGCGTGGACAGCGTGACCCCCGCAATAGCCAGTGACAAGAACGAGGTCGCCGGCAGGCTTTCAACCAAACGGTGCAGGCGTTCGAGCACATTGCCGCCGCCTTCCACCGCCACCCCGAAAGCGCCGGGCAATTGCGACGTCGCGATCAGCACGGCGGCGGCGGCGGTAAAGGCGGTCATCACCGAATGCGAAACAAAGGACACCAACCCGCCCAGTCGCGCAAGACCTGCAGCCAATTGAATCAACCCGACAAGAACCGTGATCATCAAAGCAAGTTCGATAAACCGTGCCGTGCCTGGGGCTGCGAGGTCCTGCAACGTGGCAAAAACCACGGCGGAAATCGCGGTTGTCGGCCCAGAGATCATCACCATCGACGAGCCCCAGAAGGCGGCCATGGCTGCGGTAATCATCGCAGTATAAAGCCCGAATTCCGGTGGCAATCCGGCGATGGTCGCAAAAGCGACCCCCTGCGGGATCACAATCGCGGCGTTCGAGAAACCAGCAAAGGTGTCGTGGCGCAAGGTCTGCGACGTGACCTGTGACAGCCACCGGCGCGGCGGCAGCGCGCGGTCCATCAGGTCAGTCATCCGGGCTTTCCATGCGGCGAGCGGCGAATATAGAGCGCGCGATTTCGGCGGCAGGTCCGCTGAAACGCGCCGGGGCAAAGGCGGCATCCCAGTCGATATCCTTTGGTCCGGCCTTGCGGAGCGCTTCTCGCAGTGGTTCGCCCGCGGAGAAAGCCTCTTGCACCTGTTTGGCGGCGTCTTGTCGGCCGAGCTTTGGTGCTAGTGCGAAGACGGCCGCCTCGGCAAGAACTTCGGGCGTGTCATCCATACGTTGGCGCATTCGGGCTTCG
>JAHBAO020000139.1 GCA_018500065.2 Octadecabacter sp.
CTTGAAATAGGAAGCTCTTGGTCGCGGGTGTTGTGTAATGGTTAAGACCCCAGTTTTCCAAACTGGAGATGGGGGTTCGATTCCCCCCACCCGCTCCAAACTCGCAAAAATCCATTCTAGCGCCGTAATTTGCTTTCGCGGACAGAATTGGTTGTGCGCTTTTTGAAGATTCGTTCGTAAATGTGAATTTGCCGCAGCTAAAAAATAGATGCTTGCCGCTGGACGGTTGTGCGCTTCCGAAGTCACCATTAAGTCGTATGCCTAACAAAGGATACGCTATGGCAAACGCCCCAAGAAAAGCTGAAATGGAACGTGAGCGTTCAAAGGAGATTGGCGCGCTGGCCGCTTTGTGGCCTTTCATGAAGCCCTATGGGTTGATGATCGCACTTGCAGGTATTGCTTTGGTGACCACTGCAATGATGTCGCTGGTTTTGCCACTGGCAGTTCGCCGGGTTGTCGACAACTTCGACATTGCTGAACCGGGCCTTTTGGATGGGTATTTCACGGCAGCGCTGGGGATTGCCGCGCTATTGGCCGTTGGTACTGCGCTGCGTTACTATTTTGTGACACGATTGGGTGAGCGCGTAGTGGCGGATATTCGAGTGGCCGTGTTTGACCGGATGATTTCGATGAGCCCTGCGTTCTTTGAGCGGATCATGACGGGCGAGGTGTTGAGCCGGATCACCACGGACACGACGGTCATTTTATCCGTGATTGGCAGCTCGGTCTCTGTGGCTTTGCGCAATGTGTTGATCTTGGTCGGGGGCATCGGGTTGATGCTGTTCACCTCCGTGAAGATGTCGCTGATGGTGCTTTGGCCAATCCCGCTGATCGTGTTCCCGATCATCATTCTAGGGCGTAAAGTCCGCCGCCTGAGCAAGGAAAACCAAGATTGGATCGCCCAGAGTTCTGGTGACGCGTCCGAGCAATTGCTGAGCGCGCAAACGGTGCAGGCGTTTACCCATGAAAGCCAAAGCCGCGGAAATTTCCACCGCGTCACAGAGCATAGCTTTCAGGCGGCGCGTAAACGTATCGCCACGCGGGCTGTTTTGACGGCGATCGTTATCTTCATGGCGTTTAGCGCAATTGTTGGCTTCTTGTGGATGGGCGCTGCGGATGTACGTGCCGGCAACATTACGGTCGGTGAACTTGTTCAGTTCATGATCTATACGATCATGGTCGCGGGCGCTGTTGGTGCGTTGACCGAGATATGGTCTGAATTACAGCGCGCGGCAGGCGCGACAGAGAGATTGGTTGAATTACTAAAGACCCAAGACGCCGTAAGCGACCCGGCAAAAGCGCTTCCCGCACCGGCAACGCGCCGCGGTGAGATCGCGTTTGAAGATGTTGTATTTACCTATCCTGCGCGCCCCGGTGTGCAGGCGCTTGCTGGTGTGTCGTTCGCGGTGGAACCCGGTGAGACCGTTGCATTGGTCGGCCCGTCCGGTGCTGGTAAAACGACCATTATTCAGTTGCTGCTGCGGTTTTACGACCCAAGCTCGGGCCGCGTCACGATAGATGGCGATGATTTGCGCGATTTGGATCGTGCTGACTTTCGGCGTCACATGGCGCTTGTGCCCCAAGACCCTGTGATCTTCGCGGCCTCAGCGCGAGAGAACATTCGTTTTGGTCGCCCTGATGCAACCGACAGTGAAGTGGAGACCGCAGCCAAGGCCGCCGCGGCGCATGATTTTCTGTCGGCGTTGCCTGAAGGGTATGACAGTTATGTCGGCGAGCGTGGCGTGATGCTTTCAGGTGGGCAAAAACAACGTATTGCCATTGCGCGTGCGATTTTGCGCGATGCCCCCGTGTTGTTACTTGATGAAGCGACAAGTGCGCTGGATGCTGAATCAGAGCGCGCGGTGCAAAGCGCGGTTGATACACTGTCAAAAGACCGCACAACACTAATCGTGGCGCACCGACTGGCCACCGTCAAAAAGGCGGACCGCATTATCGTATTCGAAGAGGGTAAGATTGCAGCAATTGGCACCCATGATGACTTGGTCGCTGAGGGTGGTCTTTATGCGCGGCTTGCGCGGTTGCAGTTCACCGATGGCGCGCAAGCGGATTAATTCCACTTGAGCGAAACCTGCTGCTGCACGAGAATATTACTATTTAACGAGGATGTATTTGGCTCCCTGACAATATCTGCTCTGGTCAAAGGTGCTGATCCAACAGGACGAGTTCGTTTCGGAATAGCCATTCTGTTGACACGAGGGTCGCCCCAGAAACGTCTGGAACGGCCGTTTTTCGTAGCGTCAGACTTGCGCGGCGCGGCAATCCACCACATCCTACCGACTAGGGAAAACTGCCCGTAGGGGTAGGGAAATGTAATTCGGGAGGAGCGAGCAATGGCGTTTGCATCAATGGCTGATCGCAATGCGATTGAAGATGAGATGACGTGGGATGACCGAGATGTTGCCCATTCGGTCTGGGAGCAATTGAGCCGCAATGCGGTCAAGTACCCTGATCGTGACGCGGTAACGTTCCAGATGTTTTCTGGCGAAAACGACCCGTTCGAAACCCTAAGCTGGTCCGAGCTACAGGGCAAAGTCGCGCAAACGGCGAACTTGTTTCGCGAACTTGGCGTTGGGACAAATGATGTCGTGGCGTTCCTGCTCCCGAACGCGATGGAAACCGTGCTGACCTATTTGGGTGGCACTGTCGCGGGCATCGTGAACCCGATTAACCCGCTTTTGGATGCGGACCAGATTGGTGCGATCCTGAAAGAAACCGGTGCAAAGGTTCTTGTGACGCTCAAGGCGTTCCCGAAGACGGATGTTGCGCAAAAGGCTGCCGAGGCCGTGGATCACGCGCCAAACGTAAAGACAGTGGTTGAGATTGATCTGCTAAAATACATCGGTGGTATCAAAAAGCTGATCGTGCCGTTGATCCGTCCGAAGGTGAAAGTAAACCACGGCGCGAACGTGATTGATTTCAACAAATCCATTGCCAAACAGCCGACAACTTTGAAATTTGATGACCCAAAGACGGATCGCGTTGCAGCCTATTTCCACACAGGTGGAACCACGGGCATGCCCAAAGTCGCGCAGCACCGCAATTCGGGCATCATCTATAACTCGTGGCTGGGCGACCATCTCTTGTTCCAGCCAGAAGACATCCTGATTTGCCCGCTGCCACTGTTCCATGTGTTCGCGACCATCGTTTCGCTTGGCGCATCGCTTGGGTCTGGTGCGCATATCGTATTTCCGACGCCGCAAGGTTATCGCGGGGACGGGGTGTTCGACAATTTCTGGAAGCTGGTGGAACGCCATAAAGTGACGTTCATGATTACGGTGCCGACGGCCATGTCCGCCCTGATGCAGCGCCCCGTAAACGCAAATATTTCGACACTTCGCTTGGCGTTTTGCGGGTCTGCGCCTTTGCCGCTTGAGCTTTACAAAAAGTTCGAAGCTGCGGCTGGTGTGACCATTTGCGAAGGCTACGGTCTGACTGAGGCCACATGTCTGGTGTCCATCAACCCGCCTGAAGGTGAAAAGAAGGTCGGATCAATCGGCGTTCCGTTCCCCTACACCAAGGTGCGCATCATCGATCCGCACACGCAGCGTGACGTTGGTACTGACGAGATCGGCGAGATTTGTGTGAATTCTCCGGGTGTCTACGAAGGGCATACCTATACCGAAGAGGCCAAGAACGCTGATCTGTTCTATCCCGGTGCAAACGTCCAGACCCGCCGCTATCTGCGCACGGGTGATCTGGGCCGCATTGATGCGGACGGTTACTTATGGATTACAGGTCGCGCCAAAGATCTGATCATCC
>JAHBAO020000270.1 GCA_018500065.2 Octadecabacter sp.
CCCGCCTGCATCATCACTTTGATGACTATTGTGCCTGCTTCAACGACGCAGATGTCGTCGCAATTTCTGAAGTCTTCGCTGCCGGTGAAGACATCATTGAGGGCGCGACACGTGATGATCTGGTCGCCGGCCTGATCCGCGCAGGCCACCGCCATGCCCGCGCTATTACCGATGAAGGCGACTTGGTGCGTTTGGTCAAAGAACAGGCCAAACCAGGCGACATGGTTGTGTGTCTTGGTGCTGGTTCTATTTCCAGCTGGGCAAATGCACTGCCGGACCTTCTGAAAGCGTGACGTATGAATGGCTTATCCTTGGCGCGGTTCTAATCGCCGCGCTGCTGCCGATGATCAAATGGGTGCGCCGGTTGCTTTGGGCGTTCACGATTGCATTCGTTGGCATGATGTTAATCCACATGCAGCACAATCCCGGTGAGGCGACATTGGCGTTAGGTGCAATGGGGGGCGGGCTGATGTTTGCACGCCCGATCCGGCGCATGGTTTTGGGGGGCATGTTATGATGGGATCGAATTGGCTTCGCCAATCCGACCAAGGCGGGGGCCAGCCCCTCGCCCTGGGGCTCTGCCCCGTCCTTCGGACCCCCCGGGATATTTTTGAAACAAAGGCAAAGGCGAATTGGCTGTGAGTTGGTCGATCATCATCGCAGCCCTTTGGGTGTTGGTCGCGACGGGGACGGCGTTGCTGCCGATGCGCCGGCAATACGTTTTGGGCGTTACTTTGCTGCTATTGGCGCCGGTGCTCATCATCTGGCTTGGCTATGATTTTGGTTGGGGCTGGAGTGCTGCTGCATTCCTTGCGTTTGCGTCGATGTTTCGCAATCCGCTAAGGTATTTATTTGCCCGCGCGCGCGGCCACAGGCCGGAGATTCCACGATGATGGCGATGGGATTAGGATTTGCGTGGCTGGTTGCGGCCAATGTTTTGGCACTGGTGCCGAGCCGCGATAATTTGTGGACGCGGGCCTATGTGCTGATCGCGGTAGGCATTCCGCTGTTGGGCTACATTACGTATACCAACGGCCCGCTTCTTGGCATGGCGTTTTTGATCGCAGGAGGTAGCGTGTTGCGCTGGCCGGTGATTTATTTGGCGCGCTGGGTGCGCAGAATGATGGCGCGGACTGAGAGCTGAGGTCGACGCTTGCGCGCCACAATCCCTTGGCAGCAGTGGTGTGTCGCGCTAAACGAGCCTTATGATGTTGAATGATTTTCCCGAAGTTCGCGGGGTTCTGACCCCAAGCCGTGATCTGTCTGAATTGACGTGGATGCGCGTGGGCGGACCTGCGGATGTGTTTTTTCAGCCTGCCGATGAAGACGACTTGAGCGCATTCCTTGCGGCCTTGCCCGAGGCGGTTCCTGTTTTTGCGATGGGGGTTGGGTCTAATCTGATCGTGCGCGATGGTGGGGTGCGCGGAGTCGTTATCCGGCTTGGTCGCGGGTTTAACGGGATTGAGTTTGACGGAGACACCGTGCGCGCAGGGGCCGCGGCGTTGGATATGCATGTGGCGCGCAAAGCTGCGGCACAGGGGTTGAACCTGACATTTTTACGCACGATCCCCGGATCGATTGGCGGTGCAGTGCGGATGAACGCGGGGTGTTATGGCGACTATATGGCCGATGTTTTACAGGACGTACGCGTTGTGATGCGCGATGGTTCTGTGCAAACGCTGGCCGCAAGTACACTTGATTTGCAGTATCGGTCGTCGTCTTTGCCCGACGGCGCGGTTATCGTGTCGGCGACTTTGAAGGCCCCGCGCGAGGACGCGCAAACCCTTGAAGACCGCATGGCGGCGCAACTGGCCAAGCGTGATGAGACCCAGCCGACCAAAGACCGCACGGCGGGCAGCACGTTCCGCAATCCGGCTGGATTTTCCAGCACGGGGAAGGCCGATGACAGCCAAGATTTGAAGGCGTGGAAGGTCATTGATGACGCAGGCATGCGCGGCGCAACCATTGGCGGCGCGGTGATGAACACCAAACATTCCAATTTTTTGACCAACGCCGGTGGCGCAACTGCGGCCGACCTCGAAAACCTTGGCGAAAGCGTTAGAAAAAAGGTTTACGAAACCAGTGGATTAACGCTAGTATGGGAAATTATGAGGGTTGGTGAACCGGCCCCGAAAGACTGATCCCCTTTATCGGGTCAAAGCCCCACAGGCAGGGGCGCGGTAAACAAAGTATATGACGATCCAACAAAGGGTCGCGAAAGAGGCGATAGCGTGTCGAGCAGGACACCCCAAACCGTAGCCGTTCTGATGGGCGGCCCATCGGCTGAACGCGAGGTTTCCCTCAGTTCAGGCAAAGAATGTGCGGCCGCGTTGCGCGTCGCAGGGTTCGATGTTGTCGAAATTGATGCCGGTGCTGACCTTGTTGAGCAGCTGAAATCCGCCAAGCCCGACGTTGCGTTTAATGCGTTGCATGGCCGTTGGTGTGAAGACGGTGTTGTTCAGGGCGTGCTGGAATGGCTGCGCATTCCCTATACCCACAGCGGCGTTTTGGCGTCTGCGATGGCGATGGATAAACAAAAGACCAAAGACGTTTACCGCACGCACGGTTTGCCGTTTGTCGACAGTGTTCTCGCGACCAAAGCACAGATCGAAGCGCGCCACGTGATGGAGCCGCCGTATGTGGTGAAGCCTTTTGATGAAGGGTCTAGCGTGGGGATCTATTTGGTGCATGACGCGGCCAATGGCACGCCAAAGATCGCAGACGAATTGCCGGACGTGATGATGGTTGAATCCTATGCGCCGGGCCGCGAGTTGACGACGGCCGTGATGGGGGATCGGGCTTTGACGGTCACAGATATCATTGTGGATGGCTGGTACGACTATGAAGCCAAGTACGGTGACGGGGGTAGCAAGCACATCCTGCCCGCCGACATCCCGCAAGAGATTTTTGACGCCTGCATGGAGTACGCCGTGCGCGCGCACAACGCGCTTGGGTGTCGTGGCCTTAGCCGTACGGATTATCGCTGGGACGAAAGCCGCGGCCTTGATGGGTTGATTTTGCTGGAAACGAACACACAACCGGGAATGACGCCCACATCTTTGGCCCCTGAGCAGGCGGCGCATGTTGGCATTTCTTTCCCTGAATTGATGACTTGGATGGTGGAGGACGCGTCATGCGATCGCTAAAGGCTCAGCGCCCCGAAGGCACCCGCCGCGACCCAGCCCCGTCCCGTTGGGGGTATCGTTATCAGCGTCTTATGCTGACGCCAGGGTTTCGAAAGCTGATCAAAGTCGGTGTGCCTTTGCTGGTTGTCACGGGTTTGGTCGCGGGGTGGACCGCACGCGAAGCGAACCGCCAGATGATTGCCGATGCCTACAACACCACCAAAACCCAGATTCAGCAGCGCGATGAATTTATGGTTAAGATGATGGCCATTGATGGGGCGGATGACAGGCTGGCAGGTGACATTCGCACCGTACTGCCGCTGGAATTCCCGCAATCTAATTTTGATATCGACCTTGAGGAAATGCGCCAGACGGTTGCGGCATTGCCCGCCGTGGCAGACGCCACATTGCGTGTGCGTCCTGGTGGGGTTTTGCAAGTGAACGTTACGCAGCGCGTGCCTGTGGCTGTGTTTCGTGCACCTGAGGGCCTTAAGCTGATCGACCGCGACGGTGTGCTTATTCAGAATATTATCGCCCGCGCAGACCGGTCTGACTTGCCGCTGATCACGGGTGATGGTGCCCGCGAAACGCTGGGCGAAGGCCTTGAAATTTATCGCGTTGCAGGGCCGCTTGCGCCACGCATGCGTGGTGTCGTGCGCATGGGTGAGCGTCGTTGGGACGTTATCCTTGATAGTGGCCAGCGCATTTTGTTGCCTACAGAAAACCCCGTGCCC
>JAHBAO020000208.1 GCA_018500065.2 Octadecabacter sp.
GGTCTGGGCGATCTGTTCCGGTGTCGGTTCTGCGCGCACATGCGTGTCGGCAATAAACAGCGGCCCGTCTTCTAAGATCATCATGCTTAACGCGCCTTGGACTTTATGATTTTTGCCCAAGATTTGCTGGATGTAATTCAGGTGCCAGCGGAACTGCCCGAAGGTGCCGCAGATCAGGCTGTCGGCCTCGCCGCGCTGCACCATGACCGCGCCGATGGCGGTCGTGTTTGTGCGCATGACCGCGCGGGCAATGTCGGGTGATACGCCGCGACGCGACATGAGCGAATGATATGTTTCCCAATAGTCGCGGTACCGTTTGTCGTTTTCTGGGTTCACGATGTCCAGCTTGCTGACATCAATATCCAGACCCGCACGTTCCGCACGACCCTCGATAACCTCAGGACGGCCAATTAGGATTGGCGTTTCGGTGGTTTCTTCCAGCACCGCTTGTGCGGCACGCAGCACACGTTCGTCTTCGCCCTCAGCAAACACAATCCGGCGCGACGCGGTTGCCGCAGATTCAAACACGGGGCGCATCAGCATCGCTGATTTGAAGACCGACGCGTCTAGTTCTGCTTTGTAGTTCTCGAGATCAACCGACTTGGTCGCCACGCCGGTTTCCATTGCAGCCTTCGCCACAGCCGAGGCAACAACACCCATAAGGCGCGGATCGAACGGTTTAGGGATCAGGTAGTCCGCACCGAACGTCATTTGTTCGCCCTTATAGGCGGCAGCTGCTTCGGCAGATGTGGTGGCACGCGCAAGGGCGGCGATGCCCTCAACACAGCCGATTTTCATCGCATCGTTGATTTCCGTTGCGCCAACATCCAGCGCCCCGCGAAAGATGAACGGGAAACATAGCACGTTGTTCACTTGGTTCGGGAAATCGCTGCGCCCTGTCGCCATAATCGCGTCTGGTGCGACCTTGCGGGCATCATCGGGCGAGATTTCGGGGTTTGGATTGGCCAGCGCAAAGATAATTGGCGCTTTGGCCATCTTCGCAACCATTTCAGGCTTTAACACGCCTGGGCCAGACAGCCCGAGGAACATATCTGCGCCGTCGATGACATCGTCCAACGTTGCAGGTGTTTTGCCCTGCGCGAACTCTGCCTTTTGTGGCGTCATGTCTTTTTCGCGGCCCTCATAGACCAGACCTTCGATATCACACAGCCAAACGTTTTCGCGCTTCACGCCGAGTTTCAGCAGCATGTTGAGGCAAGCAATCCCCGCCGCGCCGCCCCCCGTGCTGACGATCTTGATGTCCTCGAACTTCTTTTCGGACACCATCAACGCATTCGTCGCCGCCGCACCAACAACAATCGCCGTACCGTGCTGATCGTCATGAAAAACCGGAATGTTCATCCGCTCACGGCAGAGCTTTTCAACGATAAAACACTCGGGCGCTTTGATATCTTCTAGGTTGATCGCACCAAACGTAGGCTCCAACGCGCACACGATATCGGCCAGTTTTTCGGGGTCCGGCTCGTCCAGTTCAATGTCAAAACAGTCGATATTGGCGAATTTCTTGAACAGAACCGCCTTGCCTTCCATCACCGGCTTACTGGCCAGTGCGCCAATATTGCCAAGCCCAAGAACTGCTGACCCGTTGGTTACGACCGCCACCAGATTGCCGCGCGCGGTGTAGTCCTGCGCGGTGGCTGGATTGCCCTTTATTTCAAGACAGGCTTCGGCCACGCCGGGGGAATAGGCCCGCGCAAGGTCACGCCCATTGGCCATTGGCTTGGTCGCACGGATCTCCAGCTTCCCGGGTTTCGGGTAGCGATGGTACGCCAAAGCCGCCTGTCGCAGCGTTTCTTTATGAGCGTCAGAAGGTGTGTTAGCCATATTTTTGCCAATCAATCAGGAGCGTGTAAGAACTAGTTTAACGTTAAACTATATTTCAGCCGCGTGGAAAGTGTGTTGTTCATCTAATGGACAATATGCACTCTCTTGCAAATCCGAAAGCTGAAACGCAGATTGCTCGGATGACCCAATTACATGACATCCGCGCCGAAGTTTGCCTGCCGACATCAGCCCTTACCGCTGACATCGGGTTCTTTACCAAAGTCCTAAAGATGCGGATGGATTCAATTTACCCTGCAGATGACCCAAGTGTCGCTGTGTTTTCAGGCCACGGGCTGCGCGTGCGGCTGGACAGTTCCCAAACCGGTGAAGAGGGGCATTTGCGCATTCTGACAGATGATGCGGGTTTTGCAGATCGTCGAACGCTGACCTCCCCGGGAGGAACGCAGGTTGCGATCGACGAGCTCAACCCACCGCTGCATATGCCGCAAACCGACCATGCGTTTGTGGTGCGCCGTCTTGCGGATCAAGCGCCTTGGGTGATTGGCCGTGCGGGGATGCATTACCGTGACCTGATCCCGAACCGTCTTGGTGGATCGATTATTGCCAGCCATATTCGTATTCCCGATGGCGGGCCGGTTCCTGATATGGTGCACTACCACAAGGTCGGATTTCAGTTGATCTATTGTTACCGCGGTTGGGTCGATGTTCTGTATGAAGACCAAGGCGGCCCAATCCGCCTGCATGCGGGGGATTGCTTTATCCAGCCCCCCGAAATTCGCCACCGCGTGCTAGAGGCGTCTGACGGGATCGAAGTGATCGAAATTGGCGTCCCCGCCGAGCATGTCACTGAAATCGAACATGAAATGACGTTGCCGACACCCGACTTGCGACCGGATCGCGAATGGCAGGGCCAGCGTTTCGTCCACAATGTCGGCGCGGATGCGCCTTGGGCACCGTTTCGTCTGAACGGGTTTATCGCACGGGATACCACGATCAATGATGCCACCAAATCGGTGGCTGGTGTGCAGGTCGTTCGACGCGGCGAGGGGGCGCCGGAATGGAGCAAACATGACGCTGACATTCACTTCACCTTTGTGATGGAGGGCGAGATGACGCTTGAGGGCGAGGGGAAGGCCCCCTACCGTCTTGCGGCCGGCGACGCCTTCGTGATTCCGCCCAACATGGCGACGCGCTATAGCGACCCCAGCGACGATATCGAACTCCTCGAAGTGACGCTTTCCGGAACGTTCACCACGACAGCGGCTTGAACTTGGCGGCATTGCGGCCCAATCTGCCCCAAACCAAAGGAGCCGCCATGTCCTTGCTAGATGATGCCCGCGCTGTGCGCGAAAACGCCTATGCACCTTATTCGAAATTCAAGGTCGGCGCAGCCCTGCGCACCGCAAACGGCACTGTTTTTAAAGGTATTAACGTTGAAAACGTCGCCTACCCCGAAGGGACCTGCGCCGAAGCAGGGGCGATTGCGGCCATGTGTGCTGCCGGAGAACGCGAGATCACCGAGGTCGCCGTGATCGCAGACGCGCCAGCACCCGTGCCGCCCTGTGGGGGCTGCCGCCAAAAGATCGCAGAATTCGCGGGCGCAGATGTGGTTGTCACCATGTCCACGATGGACGGGACGACCTTGCAGATGACAGTCGCGGATCTGCTTCCGGGAAAATTCACCGCCGACCACATGGCCAAAACCTGACATGGATGCACGTGCCATCATCGCCAAAGTGCGGCGGGGGCAAGACCCAAGCCCTGATGAATTGACATGGTTTGCCAACGGCTTGGCGACGCGCGCAGTGTCGGACGCGCAGGCGGGGGCGTTCGCGATGGCGGTTTGTTTGAATGGCCTAAGCGACGCAGGCCGCGTTGCGCTGACGACAGGCATGCGCGACAGCGGCGATGTGATGAAATGGGATTTGCCCGGCCCAGTCTTGGACAAGCATTCAACGGGTGGTGTCGGCGATCCGGTTTCCCTCATCCTCGCTCCAGCGCTCGCGGCGTGTGATGTCTTCGTGCCAATGGTGTCAGGGCGCGGCCTTGGACATACGGGCGGCACGCTGGATAAACTTGAGGCAATACCGGGGCTGAGCACGGATGTGCCGCCCGCGACGTTCCGCACGATCACCCGTGATATTGGCTGTGCCATCGTCAGCGCGACCAAGGCCATCGCCCCAGCGGACAAACGTTTATATGCCATTCGTGACGTTACTGCCACGGTTGAGAGTGTTGATTTGATCTGCGCGTCCATCTTGTCCAAGAAGCTCGCGGCAGGACTTGAGGGGTTGGTGCTGGATGTGAAGGCGGGCAGTGGGGCCTTTATGAAGACCCCAGCTGACGCCGCAAAACTGGCGAATGCACTGGTGTCCACGGCGAATGGGGCGGGCACGCCAACGGCGGCCTTCATTACCGATATGTCACAGCCCCTTGCCCCGAGTCTGGGGAACGCCGTCGAAGTCGCAACCTGTCTTGAAATTCTATCGGGCAACCGCGCTGCGGCCCCGCGTCTGCATGACCTGACGGTCGCGCTGTGCGCGCGGCTGTTGGCGTTGGCGGGCCATGCCGAAGGCGAAGCTGAGGAGCGCGTCACGGCTGCACTCTCATCCGGCCATGCGATGGTGTGTTTTGCGTCAATGGTGCGCGCGATGGGTGGGCCGCCCGACATTGCCGAAGATTGGCACACCCATCTTCCCAAAGCCCCTGTTGTCGGGGATGTTCTTGCGCCCAAGGACGGCACGATTGCAAAGATCGACGGTGAAATGCTGGGACTTGCCGTGGTGCAAATGGGCGGTGGTCGGCAGGTTGAAACGGACCGGATCGATCCGCGTGTCGGGTTGTCGGATGTCCTGCCACTTGGCACAAAAGTGTCGCGCGGTGATCCGATTGCGATGATCCATGCCGCCGACGGGGATAGCGCACAGGAGGCGGCCCTTGCCGTCCTTCGCGCGATAAAGATCGGTGAACCCACTGAAATTGAAGACCTTATTATCGAGCGGAAAAATCCATGAGCCAAGCCAAGAACCGCGCTTTTCTGATTGTGATCGACAGCGTCGGAATTGGGGGTGCACCTGACGCTGCTGACTTCTTCAATGGCGATACGCCAGACACGGGCGCCAACACGCTTGGCCATATCGCGCAAGCTTGCGCGGCGGGTCAGGCTGAAGACGGGCGGACAGGCCCGCTTAAAATCCCGACCCTGAACGCGATGGGGGCAGGGGCGGCGATCACGCTGGCCACGGGTCTTGATCTCGGTTGGCCTGCGCCAACGGGGGCCTTTGGATGTGCGCGCGAAGTCAGCATCGGCAAGGACACCCCGTCCGGCCATTGGGAGCTTTCTGGCGTTCCAGTTCCGTGGGATTGGCACACGTTTCCGAAGACCACACACTCTTTTCCTGACAACGTCACCGCGCGTATTTGTGAACTCGCGGGCACGGATGGCATCCTCGCCAATTGTCACGCATCTGGCTTGCAAGTGATCGAGGATTTTGGCGCGGAACATGTTCGTTCAGGTTGGCCGATTTGCTATACCTCTGTGGACAGCGTTTTGCAGATCGCTGCCCACGAGGAACACTTTGGCTTGGATCGCTTGCTGCAGCTTTGCCAAGACCTTGCGCCGATGCTGCATGACCTCAAAGTTGGACGGGTTATCGCGCGCCCTTTTGTGGGCGAGGGCGGCAATTTCGAACGCACGCTTAACCGCCACGACTACGCGATTGCGCCACCATCCCCAACGCTGTGCGACTGGGTGCAGAATGCTGGGCATTCCGTACAAGCGATTGGCAAGATTGGCGATATTTTCTCAATGCGGGGGATTGATGAAGTGCGCAAAGGGGCGGATACGACCCTGATGGAACATTTGTCTGACATGATCGACACTGCGCCCGATGGCGGTTTTGTCTTTGCCAATTTCGTCGAATTCGACAGCCTTTATGGGCATCGCCGTGACGTGTCCGGCTATGCGCGCCATCTTGAATGGTTTGACAGGGAACTTGCCAAGCTGCTGCCGAAACTGCGGGCTGGTGACATGCTTTGCATCACTGCGGACCGCGGCAACGACCCCACATGGGTCGGAACTGGCCATACTCGCGAACAGGTGCCTGTTTTGGTTCACGGGATCGGCACGCGCGACCTAGGCCAGATCAGCTTTGTTGATGTCGCCGCATCCATTGCGACCCATTTGAATATCCCCGCACAGGGCAACGGACGGAGCTTTCTATGACCTATAA
>JAHBAO020000142.1 GCA_018500065.2 Octadecabacter sp.
CCTGCCCTTGCCGCCGCACCCGTGATCAACGATGTTCTTGCAGCACTTGGCGCCCAGAACGGATGTAAACTGGCGCGGATGTCTGGCTCAGGCGCGACCTGTTTTGCCTTGTTCGAAGATGCGGACGCAGGCGAAAATGCGGCAAAGGCTTTGCGCCTTGCCCATCCAGACTGGTGGGTCGCCCAGACTGATGAAGCGCCTACTTAACGCGTGCCACGACGTAATCCGCAAGGTCTAGCAACATCGGCTTAACAGGGTGATCCGGCAACGGCGCCAAAGCCGCCTTCGCCTTTTCCATCCATGCCAAGGCTTCCAGTTTCGTGGCCTCAAGCGCGCCATGCTTAACCAACAACTCAAGCGCTGTTTCCAAGTCGCCTTCTTCTTGGCGACCTTTCGCGATCGTACGGTCCCAAAAAGCCCGTTCACCGGCATCCGCCAGCGCAATAGCCTTGATAACCGGCAGCGTCAGCTTGCGTTCACGGAAGTCATCACCGATGTTTTTGCCAATGGCGTCAGTTCCCGCGTAATCAAGCAAGTCATCGACAATCTGAAAACCAACACCCAGCGCATCACCATAATCAAACAGCGCCTTTACAGTCGCTTCATCTTCCCCAGCGATAACACCACCGACTTCCATTGCCGCCGAAAACAGCGCCGCTGTTTTACCGCGCACGACCTGCAAATAAATATCCTCGGTCGTCGCCAAGTCGCTCGCCGCGGTCAGTTGCAGCACTTCACCTTCGGCAATCGTGGCAGACGCATTGGACAGGATTCGTAGCACATCAAGCGAACCCGTTTCCGTCATCAACTGGAACGAACGCGCGAACAAATAGTCTCCGACCAAGACTGACGACGTATTGTCCCAAAGCAGGTTTGCCGTTGGCCGCCCGCGTCGCTGCGCAGACTCATCCACGACATCATCATGCAGCAACGTAGCTGTATGAATGAACTCAACCGTAGCAGCTAAATGCACGTGATAAGGGCCATCGTAGCCACACATTTTCGCCGCCGCCAAGGTCAGCATCGGGCGCAAGCGTTTGCCGCCGGCCTCAACCAAATGCGCAGTGACTTCGGGAATGCGCGGCGCATGCTCTGACGCCATACGGTCGCGGATCAACACATTCACCGCATCCATCTCGTCTGCCAATGCAGCAGCAAGGCGTTCATGGGGCTTCGTTGTAGCGTGGTTTAAGCTCATCACAGCTCCGTCAGTATCTCGACAAAGGTGCCCTCGGCACCTTAAGTCATGGGTATGAAAGAACTCCTTCGCACAAACGACATCACAATTATCGCTTTCGCCAAAGCCCTTTTACAAGGCGAGGATATAGAGGTGTTCGAGTTGGACGTAAATATGAGCATCCTAGATGGGTCTTTGGGCATATTGCCACGCCGTCTGATGGTGCGCCGCGAGGACCACTTCATCGCAACGTCCGTAATGAAAGCCAACAACATTGATCTAGGCCTGTGAAAGAAGGTTTCGAAACAACCGTCGATGCCTTTCTTGGCGGCCAGGTGATGTTGGAACAACCGGCTAAGGGCTATCGCGCTGGGCTTGATCCTGTGCTTCTGGCGGCAAGTGTTCCGGCAGTTGAAGGCCAATCGGTGTTAGACCTTGGCTGCGGCACGGGTGCCGCGATGCTTTGCCTTGGGATGCGCGTGCCATTCCTCACACTCTATGGCGTTGAAATTCAGCCACATTATGCAGAACTATGTCGTAAAAATGCAGCTGCTAATGGCACCGAAACGCGTGTCTTGACCGCAGACTTACGCGCCTTACCGCAAGACGTAACAGCACGAACATTCGACCATGTTATCGCCAATCCGCCCTATTTTGAGCGCACATCAGGTAAGGCCAGCCCCCTTGCGGACCGAGACATTGCTTTCGCAGGCGACACCTCGATGCATGACTGGATCGATGCGGCAACACGCAGGCTGAAACCCAAGGGGTGGCTTTCGATGATCCAAAAGGCAGACCGTTTGCCCGACGTGTTACGTGCCATTGATAGCCGTTTGGGAGATATTGCTGTTTATCCGATAACTGGCCGCGTCAGCCGTGCAGCAGATCGATTTATCCTGCGCGCACGCAAAGGCACGCGCGGACCATTCAAACTGCATGCGCCCATTCCGCTGCACGAAGGGGCAAAACATGTTGATGATCAGCCCGATTACCGCACCAAAATCGCAGGCATTCTGCGTAAGGGCTTTGCGTTTAACCTGCCCGATTAACTTTTTCGTAATGCTTTGGCGGTGATCCTCTGATTGTGTCGAATTGCTGCTCTGCGGCGTGACAGACACAATAAACTGTGGTCAAATTTCAGGACCATTCAACCAGTATCGGAGGAACAACATGAGCTTGACGTCCCACCTGCAGGAACTCAAGAAAAAGCACGACAACCTTTCAGACGCCGTCGAAAAAGCCCAACGAAGCCCGGGTAGCGACGATCTTGAAGTGTCACGCCTCAAGAAAGAAAAGCTCCACCTCAAAGAAGAAATTTCACGTCTCACGCCCGCGTAACCGAACTTGGTGCTGGCGGCAAAACGCCAGCGCCTACATCTGGACAAATACCAGATCATACGCGTCTTGAATGACGCGAGATTCCTAAATTTCACAAAAATTGAAGTTTGAAGTGGCAAAGCCCTGCAGATACCGCATTGCGGGTTTGCCGGATCGTCGGTTTTTGCCAAGCTGACGACGGTCTATCTGTCGGTCAAAGGTAACCACCCTCCCCGATAGGAAAATAAATGTATAAGCAGCTGTCCCAAAAAGAGATTGATCTCGTCATTGCACGCGCACGCACCGAGCGCGCAGGCGCATTTGGCCGAATGATCGCAGGTATCTTTGGTCGCTAAACGCCGCAAAGTTCAGAATGCAAAAAGGGCGGGGGTTTTCCCCGCCCTTTTGTTTGTCGGATGGAGAATTCTTAAACGAAGAACTGCGCACCGTTGGCGGAAATCGTTGAACCGTTGATGAAACCTGAATCGTCTGACGCAAGGAACGCCACGCAACGCGCGATTTCTTCAGGCTCACCCAAACGGCCAGCCGGAATACCTGCAACAATGGAATCGCGAACCTTTTCAGGGATCGCCATAACCATTTCAGTGCCAATGTAACCTGGGCACACTGCGTTCGCCGTGATTCCAGCACGCGCGCCTTCTTGCGCCAATGACTTCACAATACCAAGGTCACCAGACTTCGTCGCCGCGTAGTTCACTTGCGCGAACTGGCCTTTTTGGCCGTTGATCGAAGAAATCACGATTACGCGGCCAAACTTTCGCTCGCGCATCCCTGGCCAGATCGGGTGAACGGTGTTGAAAACACCCGTAAGATTGGTGTCGATGACCTCGTTCCACTGTTCAGGCGTCATTTTGTGGAACGGCGCGTCACGGGTGATACCCGCGTTTGCGACAACAACTTCAATTGGACCAAGGTCGGCTTCGACCTTTGCGATACCGGCTTTAGAACTTTCGTAATCTGCAACATTCCACTTATAGGTTTTAATGCCGGTGGCTTCGGTGAACTTCGCAGCAGCTTCATCGTTGCCAGCATAGGTCGCCGCAACAGTATAACCGTCAGCCTTTAGTTTCTTTGAAATAGCTTCGCCAATACCGCGCGAGCCGCCGGTTACGAGTGCAACACGTCCCATAATATTCTCCCTTTAGGAATGTCATTCGGTAATGATGTTATCTATGTAAATGTGGAGGCGCAATAATATTGCGCCTCCACTATCAAGAATTATGGACGTTCAACGCAGAGCGCGACGCCCATTCCGCCGCCGATGCACAAAGTCGCGAGACCCTTTTTCACATCACGGCGCTTCATTTCGAACAACAGCGTATTCAGAACACGACAACCAGATGCACCAATCGGGTGGCCAATCGCGATCGCGCCACCGTTAACATTTACGATCGCAGGGTCCCAGCCCATGTCCTTGTTCACAGCACAGGCCTGCGCTGCAAATGCTTCGTTTGCTTCAACAAGATCGAGGTCATCCACAGACCAACCCGCCTTATCCAACGCTTTGCGCGACGCATAGATCGGACCGACGCCCATGATGGACGGATCCAGGCCAGCAGTCGCATAAGATGCGATACGGGCAAGCGGTTCAATGCCGCGCTTCTCAGCTTCGTCAGCAGACATCAGCAATGTTGCCGCAGCACCGTCGTTCAGGCCAGACGCATTAGCGGCCGTCACTGTGCCGTCCTTTGTGAATGCAGGGCGCATCTTCGCCATCGCGTCAATTGTCGCGCCGTGGCGGATGTATTCATCTTGGTCCACAACGATATCACCCTTGCGGGTCTTGATCGTGAAAGCCGCGATTTCATCCGCGAACTTACCAGCCTTTTGCGCGGCTTCCGCTTTATTCTGGGAGCCGACTGCAAATTCGTCCTGCATGTCGCGGGAAATCTGCCATTGCTCGGCCACGTTCTCGGCTGTTTGGCCCATGTGATACTGGTTGAACGCATCCCAGAGGCCATCTTTGATCATCGTGTCGATCAGCTTCATGTCACCCATCTTCTGACCCGCGCGCATCGCTTGCGCGTGGGGGGACATGGTCATGTTTTCTTGACCACCCGCCGCGACAATGGACGCATCGCCAAGCATGATGTGCTGTGCACCCAGCGCAACCGCACGAAGACCGGACCCACAAACCTGGTTCAATGACCAAGCGGACCCTTCTTTCGCGAAACCTGCGTTGATGTGTGCTTGGCGTGCCGGGTTTTGCCCCTGTGCCGCTGTCAAAACCTGACCAAGGATCGTTTCGGAAACTTCGGATGGATCGACACCTGCGCGCGATGCGACTTCGGCGAGGATGGCTGCGCCCAAGTCATGTGCAGGTGTGTTGGCGAATGCGCCACCAAAGCTGCCCACGGCTGTACGGGCAGCGGATGCGATAACTACGTTAGTCATGAAAGGTGTTCCCTATAATTCCGGTAATAAGCGGCGGAGCAACAGGGTGCAGCGAAACAGATTAGTCGCGCTTCGCCCCTCAGCTGCCGTTATCCTTGCATATGACGTTGAGGCAACTTTCGCAACGCAATCGCCACGTCCACATCGCCGCACCGTGGATACGCCCGCAACGCATTGCGCTAGAAGGAAAACTTGGGGACACCAAAGTGATACCCCTGCACGCAATCTACGCCGACAGAAATCAAGAAATCCGCCTCCGCCTGAGATTCGACACCTTCGGCAACTGCGAACATCTCAAACTGATGCGCCACCGTAATAAGCGCCTCGGCCAAAACCTGATTGTCCGGGTCTTGATGAATGTTGCGGGTAAAATGGGCATCAACCTTTACCAAGTCAAAGAAGAAATCCTTGAGATAGCGGAACGCGGTTAATCCTGCACCAAAGTCATCCAATGCGAATGCCAAACCATGCGGCTGCATCTCTTCCATAAAGCGGATCACGACCTCTGGTAGCTGCATCGCGCTGTCTTCCGAAATCTCGAGGATCATTCGATCTACTTTCGCCGC
>JAHBAO020000370.1 GCA_018500065.2 Octadecabacter sp.
CAATGATGTCTTCACCGGCAGCGAAGACTTCAGAAATTGCGACGACATCTGCGTCGTTGAAGCAGGCACAATAGTCATCAAAGTGATGATGCAGGCGGGTATAGCGGTGCGGTTGATGCACCGCGATGATACGCCCATCACAAGCTTGGCGTGCAGCTTTAAGCACCGCCAAAATTTCGGTCGGGTGGTGACCATAGTCATCAATGATCGTGACGCCATCTACTTCGCCCACGCGGGTAAAGCGGCGATTCACGCCCCCGAAACTCGCCAAGGCCGCGCGAATTTCTTCGCGCTTCATACCCAAATGCCGTGCCACAGCAATCGCCGACAGCGCGTTGGACACATTGTGATCGCCTGGCATTGGGAGCGCGCAGCCCACAATCGTCAGATCTTCGTTCTGCAAAACCACGTCAAAATGCGCGACACCCTGTTTATAGGTCAGATTGGTCGCCCGCACGTCCGCTTGCGCGTTAAACCCATAGGTCACGACCCGACGGTCGGTGATTTTACCCACCAACGCCTGAACATCGCTGTCATCGGTGCAGCACACGGCCAGCCCGTAAAACGGAATGTTGGACACGAAGTCATAAAAGCCCCGGTGTAGGTTTTCCTCGGTCCCCCAATGCTCCATGTGCTCGGGGTCGATGTTTGTCACAATCGCAATCGTCGCTGGCAGGCGATTGAACGTGCCGTCGGATTCGTCCGCTTCGACCACCATCCACTCGCCATCCCCAACCCGTGCGTTGGACCCATAGGCGTGGATGATGCCACCGTTCACAACGGTCGGATTGAAATTGCCGCCATCCAGCAGTGCCGCGACCATTGTCGTTGTCGTTGTTTTCCCGTGGGTCCCTGCAACTGCAATGTTGGACTTCATCCGCATCAGTTCGGCCAGCATTTCAGCGCGGCGCACGATTGGAAGGCCGCGTGCGCGCGCTGCGTCAAGCTCGGGGTTGCCCGCTTTGATAGCGCTAGAAATCACGATGACTTCGGCATCTGCGATGTTTTCAGCATTTTGGCCGACAAAAACATGCGCACCCAGTTTGGTCAGCCGCTTGGTAATCGGGCTTTCTTTCAGATCGGACCCTTGAACAACATATCCATGCGACAACAACACCTCGGCAATCCCGGACATGCCAATGCCGCCGATACCAACAAAGTGGATCGGGCCAACGTCGAGGGGGAGTTTTGTCGCTGCTGCATTCATGGGTCTGCTTCCGTCCATCTTCTTAGTGTTACTCGTATTTACGGTTTGGGTTGGGTCAATTCTAACGTCAGCGCGACAAGCGTTTCTGTCGCATCAAGTTTGCCGCAAGCAAGCGCCGCTTGGGACATAGATTGCGCTATACTTGGATCGCCCAAAACCTCTGAAATTTGCTCTGATAGGCTGTCGACTTGCAAATCGGCCTCCGCGACCAAAATCGCGGCGCCTGCGTCAACCAATTGACGTGCATTCGCGGTCTGGTGGTCTGACGACGCCATTGCGTATGGCACTAGAATTGCGGGGCGGCCAATGACGCTGAGATCCGCAATCGAGGATGCACCTGCGCGTGAAATCACAAGCTGGCATTCGGACATCAGCGTTGGAACGTCATTGAAGAACGGTTGCACGTCAGCGGGAATACCCTCGTCTGCATAATACTGGGCAACACGCTCAAGGTCTTCAGCGCGGGCCTGATGGCTAACGCGAATGTTGCGGCGAATGGCAGATGGTAACCCTGAAATCGCAGGTGGAACAATGTCGGACAAGATGCGTGCACCTTGCGATCCACCCATCACAAGGATGGACATAGGGTAGTCACCCGGTGCGATATAGCCCGCACCTGCCCGTTCCAAAATCGCATTGCGAACGGGGTTGCCAACAGGCACGCCCTCAACGCCACTTGGCAGTTCAGTCGGCCAAGTTCCGCAAGCCACCTTATTCACCCGCTTGGAGAAAACCTTGTTCACGCGACCCAGAACGCCGTTTTGCTCGTGGATCATTGATGGTTTGCGCAAAATCCACGCAGCCGACATTGCCGGAATAGTTGGATAACCACCAAAGCCCACGACCACACTCGGCTTATCGCGCAGCATCTTGAACACGGCTGAAATCACGCCACCGGTAATTGTGAACGGTGCCTTAAGCTTCGCCAGCAGTCCGCCGCGCGCGAAGGTCGCAGAACCGACCTGTTCAATCTCAACCGCGTGGGGGAAACCACCCGTGTACCGTGCGCCGCGCACATCCGTTGACAGCTTCACCCGCCAACCCCGCGCCAACATCGCTTCGGCCAAGGCCTGCGCGGGGAACATATGTCCGCCCGTTCCGCCCGCCGCGATAATCAGAAGTGGATCAGCCATTAGCGGCCCCGCCGTAATAAAATGTCACCGATCTGGCCCTGCGGCCGCGTCCGCGTGAACGCCAGCAACATACCCACAGCAATCGCGGAGGCGATGACAGAAGACCCACCGTAGCTAACAAACGGCAATGTCATGCCTTTGGCAGGCAACAAACGCACCGCCACACCCATGTTAATCATCGCCTGAACGCCAACGATGCACGCAAGCCCGCAGCCCGCCAAACGAATGAATGGATCGCGTTCTTTCATCAAGCGCATCAAGGACCGCACGACCACGGTAGCGTAAAGCCCGATGATGGCGAGAACACAAATCAGGCCGTATTCCTCGGCGGCGACGGCAATAATAAAATCCGTGTGCGCATCAGGCAGGGACCATTTCACCTGCCCCTCGCCTACACCAACCCCGAAGAACCCGCCTTCGCGAATGGCGTTGGTGGCATAGCCAAGCTGGGTGGTCGGATCGACGTCAGGGTTCAAGAACCCGTCAATACG
>JAHBAO020000317.1 GCA_018500065.2 Octadecabacter sp.
CATCACCGTGGTCGCCCGATCTGGCGTGATGATCTTGCCGCTTTTGTCCCACCACAGGACTTGCCATTTGGCATGGTTGTGGCTGGTGCGGCGAACGGTGCGATGACGTTGGCGGCGGCGATCAAGGACGCGCATGCGGCGGCCACAGCGATTGCAACGGAGCTTGGCGCAAATGGTGCCACTGGCGCAGTTCCACAGGCATCTGATGAGGATTTCGACATATCGCCGTTCTGGCATGTGGCTGAAAGTAAGAAACGCGCATGGGTCGATCTGCAAAACGATGTGACCACAAAGGACGTGAAGCAAAGCCACCAAGAAGGCTTTCGCTCGGTTGAGCATCTTAAGCGGTATACGACGCTGGGGATGGCGACGGATCAGGGCAAGACGTCCAATATCCTTGGGCTTGCATTGATGGCCGAGGCGACGGGCAAAACGATAGAAGATACTGGCACGACGATCTTTCGCCCGCCCTATAACCCCGTTGCCATTGGCGCATTGGCAGGACGGGCGCGGGGCAAGGATTTCCGCCCGTATCGCCTGACCCCGTCCCATGCATGGGCACAGGACAACGGCGCTGACTTTGTCGAATCCGGTGCTTGGCTACGGGCGCAATGGTTCAAACGCCCTGGCGAAAAAGGCTGGCGTGACAGCGTGGATCGCGAAGTGTCCATGACCCGCAAGTCAGTAGGCATTTGCGATGTGACAACGCTGGGCAAGATCGACATTCAAGGGCGTGATGCGGCCGAATTCCTGAACCGCATTTACGCCAACCCGTTCTTGAAACTGGCTGTGGGTAAGGTGCGTTATGGCCTGATGTTGCGCGAAGACGGGTTTTGTTATGACGATGGCACGACGGCACGTCTGGCTGAAAACCACTTTGTGATGACAACCACAACGGCCAATGCCGCCGTCGTGTTCCGCAATATGGAATTCGCTCGCCAATGTCTCTGGCCAGAGTTGGATGTGCATCTGATCTCAACCACGGATGGCTGGGCGCAATTCGCCATTGCCGGACCTAACAGCCGCGCGTTGGTGTCCAAAGTTGTCGATGATCTTGACCTGTCAAACGAGGCATTCCCGTTTATGGGCTGCGCTGAATGCACGGTCTTTGGCGGCACGCCTGCGCGCTTGTTCCGTATCTCGTTCTCTGGTGAGCTGGCCTATGAACTCGCCGTGCCCGCGCGTTATGGCGACGCGTTGATCCGCGCCTTGATGCAGGTGGGCGAAGAATTTGACGTCACACCATACGGCATCGAAGCACTAAGCGTTATGCGCATCGAAAAGGGCCATGCTGCGGGCAGCGAATTGAACGGCCAGACCACCGCAGAAAATATAGGCTTGGGCGGCATGGTGTCCAAGAAAAAGGACAGCATCGGGTCCGCGCTTTCAAGACGTCCCGAGATGATCCGTGAGGATGGCTTGCGGTTGGTCGGGTTCCGCCCCGTTGATAAATCGGTCTTGCTGAACGCGGGCGCGCATTTCTTGGCGACAGGTGATCCCGTTGATATGGCCCATGATCAGGGTTGGATGACATCCACCGCATATTCGCCCGAACTGGGCCATTCCGTCGGCTTGGGTTTCCTGATGGGGGGGCAGGACCGCATGGGCGAAACCCTGCGCGCCTATGATCCCGTGCGCGGCAAAGACACCTTGGTCGAAGTCTGTTCGGCCCATCACATTGATCCAGAAGGAGGGCGTCAACGTGGCTGATATCACCCTTACCGCATCCCCGGCTTTGACTGCGAATGTGACCATCGGCGCAAACCAGATTGCCCTGCGCGATGATCTTGCGCTGGTGTCAATTGCCACGCCGCTTGGGGGCGAAGCCCAATTGGCAAAAGCCCTGAAAGACGGCTGGGGCTTGGATATGCCTGATGCCCGCCACCTGTCAGTTCAGGATGAAATACAAGCGATCCAGACCGCACCCGATCAGATGCTTTTGGTCTTTGCGCATCCCACGCCTGATGCCAACGCCGTGGTGCAAGCGCGCTTGAATGGCGCGGGTTATACAACCGATCAAACCGATACCTACGTTGTGTTGGACGTATCGGGGCCAGATACCCGCAGTGCCTTGGAACGGATTTGCCCCGTAGATTTGCACCATGACGCCTTTGCGATTGGCGATGTTGCGCGCACATCAATGGACCATCTGGGCACGATGATTGTTCGCACTGGCCCGGATACATTCCTGATGATGTCTGCACGGTCGTCAGCGCAATCCTTCTTGCACGCGATCGAAACCTCGTTCAGGGCAGTCGTCTAACCCGCGTTCGGGAACAGCCTTAGCCATCAAACTAGCGGTCGACATGCACCACGACAGACCAAACACTACGTTTCTGATGAATAGTCGTCCTGTTAGTGTGGCAGACAGGAACCTGCAAACCTATCTGTTCGTGACGCAAGATAGCACCGTTCAGTTCGTTGCAGACGCATGCGGAGATGTCCTGCGCTCTGCCAATGGTTTTCTCGAACACAACCGGTTCAGTTGGCAATGCGTCAATGGTCTATCTGGTCTGAAGACAGTGGGCAAAACCGTGCTTTCGAATTCCGTACTTGTGCTCATTGGTGGGGTAGAAAAGGCGTGGCCCTTTACAGACGCAGAGCTGCGTGTGCTTAAGCCAGCCTTTCGATCGGCAAGGCATGTGTGTGTTATCGGGGCAGGCATTTTCCCGCCTTTGTCGGCGGGATTACTTGATGGAAGACGCATTTCGGTTCACCCGAATTTTCGCATTGCGGCCTCAGAAATAGCTATTGATGCTGATATCTCTTGTGACGCGATTACCCATTCCAGTGGGTTGAGCAGCGCGACAGGATATGTGGCAGCTTCGATCACAATTTCAGAACTGGTTGGCAAACAAGCCGGCGCCGTGACCAAGCAAGCCTTGGATGATCATTTGGGTCTGAACAGACCGACGCAACCCGCCGATACGCAAGAACGATTGCGGCTTCTGAGAAAATCGCGGGGGCATCCCGTCATCGCCGCCGCCCTTGAAGTCATTTCGGACAACCTCGAAGATCCGCTCCCCATACGCCAACTTGCCGAGGCGATCAGCGTCTCAACGCGGCAGCTCGAACGCGTTTGCAGTACCACCTTGGAAATGTCGCCCAAACAGTTGTACCGGGAACTTCAGCTCAGGCGGGCACATACGCTGCTGACCCAGACTAACCTATCAATAACAGAAGTCTCTGTTGCCAGCGGTTTCAATTCCAACTGTGTTCTTTCGAAGTGGTATCGCGAAGAATATGGGGAATTGCCCAGCCAGACACGCAAATACGCATGGTATGGCTGCTCTGCCTAAGCTTGTTTACGTCGATAGATGTGAGGCTTCTTTGATCATCCACTGGCAAAACTTTTCGACGTTTTCGTCTTCTTGATCAATTGGCGTCACGCAGTAGTAACTGTTCTGGGTGACAAGTTCGTCATCATTGATCACGATCAGGCTGCCCTCGGAAATCTCGTTTTCGACCAGATATTTGGGTAGCAGCCCAATCCCAAGCGATGCCTGCACGGCGGCGATCACCATCGAGAATTGGTCGAAATACCGCCCGGTCAGATAAGGCCGGCCTTCAAACCCGATTTTTTCCAAATAGTCGTGCCACGCCGTCGGGCGCGATGAGGTGTGCAAAAGCGGCGCGTCTTTTGCATCCTTTATGGTTTGGATTTGGTGGTGTTGGACAAAGGCAGGCGAGGCCACGGGGATCATCCGCTCGGAAAAAAACTTGCGCATCTGTGTGTTTGGCCAATTTTGCTGACCGAAATGTATCGCAAGGTCGAAATTCTCTTCGGTCAAATCAAACGGTTCCAGCCGGGTTGAAAAGCTGATCTCGATATCGGGGTGCTTGCTAAAGAAATCCGGTAGGCGTGGGATTAGCCAGAGCGTCGCGAAGGTCGGCAAGGTGGCCACCCGCAGGGTCGAGTTCATATTGCCTGCCGAAACCGCACGCATCATCACACGGCGAATATTGTCCAATTCACTGCCGATGTCAGTGGCCAGTCGCGTGCCTGCGCGAGTTAGAATCACATCGCGCCCCGTGCGCCGGAAAAGCTTGGCGCCGACGATTTGTTCCATCTCTTTGACCTGCCGACTGACTGCGCTTTGCGTCAGATCCAGTTCTTTGGCGGCCAAGGTAAAACTTTGGTGTCGTGCGGCCGCCTCAAAGCTGCGCATAGCCGACATCGAAGGGATGTAACGACGCTGTAGTGAATCCATGTCAGCCTCTCAATTTCGTTGTGCGATATGCAATTTTAGCAGGCATCTAGGAAATTTTCGCCCCCTATGACATGCTGATATGATTTTTAATCATGGGTTGGCAACAAATCAACGTTTGCGTCTCGCAAGGCTGACCTGCATTCAGATCCCAATGACACGGGTCAGAAATTGACCCTTACCGTGCTCGATTGAAGGATACTCAAAATGGCCCTTAAAGAAAAATACGCACCCTCTGAAAAAGAAGCCGCTTTCTTGGCGACTGTTGAGAACGGCAAATATGACCGTGACATCATCACCGGTCTCAAGAAATTTATGGCGGGAACTGTCCCGCAAGACATGCAGGATTTCTACTCTCCAGAAGAATTGGACGCTGTCAAAGCGTTGGACGGAACGGACCGCGATGTGCAGGCCCGTATGCCGGTCAAGATCACCCGCCACTATTTTGAGCAGGCCCGCAATTCCAAGGCGATCCAGACGTTGGTAAAGGCAAGCCCAAAGGAAACGTATGACCTTGATGGTGCCGAAGATCCCGGCAAGCAGATGACCTACAGCCCTGTTGAGGGCCTGATCCACAAATACGAACTGGGTCTGATCTATGTGGCGTCCACATGTTCCGCCCACTGCCGGTTCTGCTACCGCGAAGAGCTGATCGCGAAAAAAGAGATCACCCGCGAAGACGGCACTGTCGCCGCAAAGGGTTTGGCGCAGATCAAAGACATCGTTGAATACATCATCGAGCATAACCGCCTTGTCGAAGAAAACGGCGGCCGCCACCCAGAGACAAACCGCGAGCGTCTTCGCGAGATTCTGATGTCGGGCGGTGACCCGATGGTGCTTGGTAACAAGAACATCGCACAATGGCTGTCTGCGCTGGCGCAGGCTGGTATCGAAAACATCCGGATCGGTACCAAAGAACTGGCGTTCCACCCCAAGCGGTTCGACGATACGTTCTTTGCAATGCTGGACGCGTTCCATGAGGCCTACCCACGCGTTAACCTGCGCATGATGGTGCATTTCAACCACCCCGACGAAGTGCTACTAAAATCACCCGACGGCGAATTTATCGACGATCCGCAGGGCGGTTTGACCTGGCATCCCGACGCGCTGGCCGCTGTTCAAGAATTCGGCAACCGCGCTTGGATCAACATGGACAACCAGTCTCCTATTATTGCTGGTATCAACGATGATCCGGATGCTTTGCGCATCCTCCAGCGCGAAATGAAACGCAATGGGATTGAGAACCACTACTTCTTTTGTGGTCGCGACATTGTTGGTCATAAGGCGTTTAACGTGCCGATTGAGAAGGCATGGGAAATCCTGAACGAGTCCCAAAAGGGCCTGTCCGGTGTCGAGGCGCACGCACGTCTTTCGATCACGCACTACAAAGGCAAAACCGAAGTTGCCGCTGTCACGAACGAACCTGTTCCAGGTGTCAAAGGCGGCGAAAACGGTGTGGTTATCTTTAAGCTTCTGCGCGGTGCTGCGGATGCGTCAAACCGCGCCAAGGTCACAATCGTTGGTCGCAACCCAGAAGCCATCTGGTTCAGCGGCTACGACGACCGCGTTGTTGTGGATGAAGCCGAACTTTACTCAATGTATGACATTCCGGCCATTTCGTCCGTCGCGGCTGAATAACGCATCGGTCGTCAGTGTCCCTTGGGATTGCTGGCGGCCAAACTGAGGATCCACCCTATGACCTATGTCGTTACAGACAACTGTATCCAGTGCAAATACACCGACTGTGTGGACGTTTGCCCTGTTGATTGTTTTTACGAAGGCCCCAACTTTCTTGTCATCAATCCCGATGAATGCATCGATTGCGATGATTGTGTTGCGGCCTGTCCGGCAGGGGCGATCTTCAATGAAGACGACCTTCCCGAAGAGAAAACCAAGTTCCTCGAAATCAACGAAGAGCTAAGCCGGGTTTGGCCGCAAATCACAGACCAAAAAGAACCGCTGCCTGACGCCGCGAAATGGGATGGTGTCGAAGGCAAGTTGGAACATCTGATCAAAGAAGCACCGGAACACTAAAATGACCGAACTCGCAAAAAGCGCCGCATTGTATGAACGTGCAAAGAAAGTCATGCCCGGAGGGTGCAGCCGCAACACGATCCTGCGCAAACCCCATCCGGTCTATGCCCAAAAGGGCGAAGGCTGTTTTGTAACGGACATCGAAGGCGTTAAGCGCATCGACTTTGCCAATAATGTTGCATCCCTTGTTCACGGTCACGCGTATCAGCCGATTGTTGATGGTGTGAAACAGCAACTTGATAACGGGTCTGCGTTTTCTGTCGGAACGGAAATTGAAGTCGATTATGCCGAGCAACTGGTTGCGCGGAACCCGAATTTCGAAAAATTGCGGTTTGTGAATTCCGGTACCGAGGCCGTGATGAGCTGTCTTAAAGCCGCGCGTGCTTTCACGGGTCGCGCAAAGATCGCCAAGGTCGAAGGGTCCTATCACGGGCTTTATGATTATGCCGAGGTCAGCCAGACATCAAAGCCGGCCAACTGGGGCGACGCAGATGCGCCCGCCAGCGTTCCGGTGGCCCAAGGCACGCCGCAATCGGCGCTGGATGATGTGATCGTTATTCCGTTCAATGAACCTGAACGCGCGATTGCGATTTTGGATCAGCACAAAGACACCGTCGCAGGTGTTCTGCTGGATCTGTTGCCGCACCGCATTGGCGTGATCCCCGCATCAAAGGCCTTTGTGAATGCGCTGCGCACTTGGGCCACGACCAACGGCGCTTTGCTGATTTTTGACGAGG
>JAHBAO020000281.1 GCA_018500065.2 Octadecabacter sp.
CCCCCGCCCCAATTTATTCACCCGCAATTTTCCGACGTCCAAGTACATCTCGAGTAAGGACGTGATTTCAAGCTCACCGCGTTGCGATGGACGAACATCGCGCGCGAGTCTGGGCGCATCCGCGTCGAGGAAGTATAATCCTGTAACCGCATAGTTTGACGGCGGTTTAATGGGCTTTTCGATTAGCTTTCGCGCAACGCCGTGGCCGTCGAAATCCACAACACCATATCGGCTTGGGTCTGCCCCGCGATCCCCGAAAATGGCCCCGCCACTGGTCTGTTGGTTTGCATCATTCAATATTTCCGGCAATCCATGCCCGAAGAAAATATTGTCACCCAAGACCATTGCCGAGGGCGCGCCATTCAAGAAACCTTCAGCCAACAGATAGGCCTGCGCTAAACCATCGGGGGACGGTTGCACAATATAGGTCAGCGAAATCCCCCATTGGCGTCCATCCCCAAGGGTGCGTTGAAATTGGCCTTGGTCTTGTGGTGTTGTGATGATTGCGATGTCGCGAATACCTGCCAGCATCAGAACGCTGATCGGGTAATAGATCATCGGTTTATCATAGATCGGCAACAAGTGTTTGGACACGCCAATCGTTATTGGATGTAATCGTGAGCCCGTCCCACCAGCAAGAATGATACCTTTACGCATGTCGCCCAGTAGTGCGGCTACGTGGTTAATTTTTGGTTAACTGATCCCGCAAACTTGCACGCCAATCAGGGCGTTGAATACCAAATACCTTTTCCAGACTTTCGCAATCCAATCTTGAATTCTTGGGGCGCTGTGCGGGCGTTGGGAATTGCGATGAAGGGACGTCCTTCACCGCACAGGACAGTTGCGCGGCGGCAAAGATTTCACGGGCGAAATCGGCGCGGGTGCAATCAGGTGCGCCAGACAAATGATACACCCCCGTTTTTTCAGGCGCATCCATCAAAGCAATGGCAATGAAATGGCACGCAATCGCGATATCGCGCGCCGGTGTCGGACCGCCGAACTGGTCGGACACCACAGTAAGACCTTCACACGCCGCGCCATGTTTGAGCATGGATTTCACAAAGTTCGCACCAGACGGTGAGAACACCCAAGACGTGCGCAAGACTGCAAAGCGCCCCCCACCTCACGTATCGCGGCCTCGCCCGCACGCTTTGTTCGCCCATACACATTCTGCGGGCAAGTTTGCGCAGCAGGCACCCAAGGCTTCTGACCTGAGCCATCAAAAACGTAATCCGTTGAAATCTGTACAAATGGAATGTCGATACCAGCACAAGCCTGCGCCATTGCCTTGGGGGACAGAGCGTTCACCACATGCGCGATGCGCTCGTCGCCCTCGGCACGATCGACGTCTGTATAGGCCGCAGCGTTGATCACAGCGCTTGGGCGATGCAAAGCGATGGCCTTGGCGCAGATCGCCGGATCCGACAGATCGGCGTCTTTGCGACCCAAACAATGGACATCTGGCAGGCACGCCAATTCAGTCGCCACCTGCCCCGTTTTCCCAAAGACCAAGATCGTCATATCGGCTTTCTTGTTACACATGCGGTGAGGCGCTGTGTTAGACGCGCTTCTACCCCTATGTCCGAAAGCTTTCGCAAACGTTAACAAACATTAACCAATGCGCGCCCTTACTTGGGTGTGTCATCCGGCTCATCTTCACGCATCGCCGCCAATAGACTTTCTTCTGTCATGGTAACAGGCGCACGCACCCGCCCGTGGCCGGGCAAGTTAAAAATACGGTACTCAACTGCTTTCGGCGTACCTTTAGTCGTTCTTTTTTTCTTTGACATGTCGTTCTCCGTTCAAACATGGGGATAGGAAATCGCCTTACTTGCCCATCGTGGACAATGTGAAAAAGCGGTTCGTGCCGAGGCGGTTTTCGATATACAGGCGCTTCGTTGCCGTTGTTGTATCTACCGAAATGTTGATTGCATTGGCAGGACCCGTAGTGCCGTTGAGCGGCCCGCCATGAAACTTTAGCGACCCGGGAGGGCTGATAAACATCGGGCCGAAATTGTTTGCGCCACTTAGGTTGCCCGTGATCGAAAACAGATAAAACCGCCCGATGAAGTTGACCGACAACCACATCAATATCCGCGCAGGATCCGAGAACGGGATTGGCATGTTAAAAGAGGTATCGTTCATAATAAAGACGTCCTCAAAATAGCACTGGCCTTGCGGCATCTGCACGGCACCTGTGTCCGCTTCAACCACCATTGCCTCGCGGTATGTCGAACCGTCATCCGAAACCTTGATCGTGAAATCATCATCCCCCGTTGTGCCCATCTCTGCACGCCCCGAGTAACCCGTTTGAAACAACAGGCTGGCCGTGTCCGCAGGCGCGGCCTTGTTCACTTTCAATTGATGGCCGTCACCGTCATTCGTCAGCAACGTCGCATCTGCGGCAACCGTAAGCCTGTTGGTGTTATCCGCAGTCGCGTTAATCCCAACATGGTCGACATTCTGCAGCGGCGCGCTTGTCGGGCTGACCCAGTCGTTTCCATCAAACCGCAATGTTTCGCCCGTTGATAAAACATCAGCATGCCAGCCAGCGACAGGGACAAAGAACGTCCAGGCGCCGTTGGTGTAAAGCGCAACCTTGTTGTCATGGCCCGCCCAGTCCCCCGTGGCAGACGCACCGACGATGTAGCGCGCATTGGGTGCGGGGCCGCTTGGTGGCGTGGTCAGTGTTACATCCTCGACCGCCAACTGCACGACCGCATCCAGCAAGAACAGCGCCTCGTTATGAGTGACGTGCTTTTGCGCCTGCGCGGGCTGGATATAGGGCATGGATAAAATTTGGGATTGGTCCGACATAAGGGCGTCCTTTCAAGGGAATATCTGGCTCGTTCAGGAAGTGTCCTTTGAGGAGCATTGGCTGCACGGTCTGATTTCCGACTTAAAAGTTTGGAAACGGAGCGTTCGCACCACGCTCGGTTTATGCAACGGCACTTTCTTCAAATGCATTGAAAGATCACCTTAAATAGATCGGGAATGCCGCTGCTCCGCCCCTATTTCGGGCCGCTCTGGGCCCTATCGATCCGCGAGGTTGACTGCGACAACGTAGTTTCACGGGGTAATGATGTTTGCTTCTTTTGCTGAATTTGGCGCGATATCCGTGTTCGGCGGTCCCATTGCTGACAATCCACTTGTCGGGATAACAGACGCGCAGATTCTGGACACCGCAGACGGCCCAATCCTGTTTGTCACAACCCGCGGCGATGGTTGGCTTACAGCATTTGATCTGGGGAATGGTGCAGGCGACGTCGTTGAAATCGGCGCTTGGGCGATTGGTGCAAATTATCTGCAACTGGAAACCACGGATCTCGCGATCTTTGAAACCGGCGCCAATACGTTTGATCTTATCTTAGCAGGCCTAGACGACACTGACGTGCAGGGCGTCACACTTTTCCCAAACGGAACCACGTCACCGTTTGATACGGCGACAGATTGGTCTGCTGCGGGATTGGACGCGGCGGACATCAGCACGATTGCCCTTTGGAACGGGACCTCAGACGGTGTTATCGCGCTCAGAAGTGGTGGCGTGGCACAAGTCACGTTTAACGCGAATGGCACGCTGAATTATCAAAACATTTCCGTCCCGAGCGCGCTTTCCGGTGCGGTCGCAACACATATCGAAACCACACGCCACAACGGTGAAACGATCGCCATCGTGAGTTACGGCACGTCTGACACGGTATCCCTTTTTCAAACCGACAGCGGCGGCGATCTTGTCCACCAATTTGATCTGACCAACGCCAATGGTCTTTGGGTGAATGACCCCGGAGCCATGACCTTCGCAAACGGCACCGACGGCGGGCTGTTCGTTGTCCTCGCTTCGTCGGGCAGCGGCACACTGTCGGTGTTGGAGATCGCAACCAATGGCGAAGAAATGCGCGTTGTTGATCATCTTTTTGATACGCTCGACACCCGATTTGAAGCCGCATCCCATGTGACAACTGTCACCATGAACGGCGTGGATTACGTCCTTGCTGCTGGCGCGGATGACGGCATCAGCCTGTTCGCGATGCTCAGCGATGGCCGCCTGCAACACGTCGAAACCATCGAGGGTAGCCTTGCCTCTCCCTTGCAGGGAATAACCGGCATCACCGCCACCCAAACCTCTGATGGCGCACGTATTTTCGTAACGACCCAAGGCGCGCCTTATGTCGTCGAATACGACATCACGCTCGACGATATCGGCAAGGTTAAGACAGGCACCAGCGGCAATGACACCATCACGGGCCAAGCCAATGACGACATCCTTATGGGCGGGGATGGTGACGATTCACTGATCGGATGGAACGGTGACGACACACTCATTGACGGTGACGGACTTGATACCATGCGGGGCGCGAATGGTGCGGACCTCTTCATCTTGGTGAAAGACGAATACACTGATGTCATAACTGACTTTAACCCCAATGAAGACGTGATTGACCTTTCTGCGCTAAGCCTGATTGGTGGCTTAAACAACCTGCACGTCACGTCCTTTACTTGGGGGGCCGAAGTGCAGTTTTTCGACTCCGTGCTGGATGTGCATAGCGCAGATGGAACGGCCCTCGGCGCGGATGATTTCACCCACTTGAATGTCATCATTGGCAACCGAATGGGCGTTGATCCATCGCTTTATGACTTGTCGCTTTATGACCCCGTTCCGCCCCCTGTTTTGCAACTCCCCCCCACGGGTCTCCCTGGCCCGGCTCCAGATCCGTTGCAGCGATTGGGGACACCCAATATGGGTCCGTCAACTTCAGGAACCGTGACCAATGGCACAATGGCGCCTGACAACATCACTGCCACAAGCGGCAACGACAAAGTCTTCGGGCTTTCGGGGGGTGACACCATCGCAGGCGGGTCAGGCAATGATCAACTCTCCGGAGACGGCGGCGGCGACATCCTTGATGGCCAAGCGGGCAACGACCAGCTTTTCGGCGGCATAGGCTTTGACACCTTACATGGCGGCACAGGCCACGACATTCTTTTTGGCGAAGATCACGCCGACACCCTGTACGGTAATGATGGCGCGGATCAACTGATCGGAGGGGCCGGGTATGATTGGCTTTATGGGGGCAACGGCGATGATTTCTTATGGGCTGGCACCACAGCGGACCGGCTTTATGGTGGTGACGGTGACG
>JAHBAO020000398.1 GCA_018500065.2 Octadecabacter sp.
ATTTCAGATCAATTTCGACCTACCCAACTACGACAGAGCTAGTCGGAACAATCGTAAGCGAGTCCGTGTCTGGTGGTGCCTCATACAGTGCAGTTGGTTCCGATCGAAATTATATTGTATCAGTGCCGGGTTCATATAATTATTCGTTGGAATTGTCTAAGGGGTTTAGACTTTCTTATACGATCACGTTTACGGGTTCCAATTCTAATGCGTCTATTACTTATAGCAATATCTCAATTGGTGTTAATGACACCGTTGCTCCAAGTCTTTCATCGCTTGACCGCGACACACCCAGCTCGGTTCAAACTGAAGCCGATACTTTACGCTGGAAAGTCAAATTTGATGAAGACGTCGTAAACGTTGACGCAAGTGACTTTAGTTTAAGCGGAACATCAGCAACATTGTCGGTGTCTGGTAGTGGCGATACTTACTATGTCACTGCCTCAGGTGGTGATTTGGCGTCTTTGACTGGGCAAGTCACACTCTCTCTTGCAGGAGCTAACAATATCCAGGACCAAGGGGCAAATGCTCTCAACACAAGCAGCACTTCAAGTTCGTATTCTGTCGATAATACAACGCTTGTGACAAATGTCAGTAGTAGTGCAGCTGACGGCTATTATCGGACGGGAACAATCCCAATTGCCATTGAGTTTCAAAGAGCGGTGACGGTAGTGGGTAGCCCACAACTGTTACTGGAAACGGGCTCTGTGGATAGCATTGCTACATACACCTCAGGTTCTGGAACATCCACGCTTGTGTTTAGTTATGCTGTTTCTTCAGGTGATATCGCCTCTGATCTTGCGTACAATTCCACAACAGCGCTTACGCTTAATGGTGGAAGTTTAGCAGACACAAACTCCCTTGCTCCGATACTAACTTTGGCTTCTCCTGGTGCGAGCGGATCTCTTTCTGCAAATAGTGAAATTATTATTGACACAACATCACCTATTGTCACTGGTGCAAACATAAATCTGGCCGGGGCCACTGGCACGGGCAGTACTTTTAAAGTTGGCGATACAGTTACAGTCTCTTGGCAAACGTCCGGCGGCGATGGCGATACAAACATTACGTCAACGCTGGGCGGCGTTACGGTAGACTTCTCCGCATTTGGCGGTGCGAACAACGTTGCAGCAACGCTAAGTGGCACGACTTGGACGGCTACCTACACGATCGTGGCCAACACCAGTACGTCAGGCTCAAACCTCAACGTTTCTGTCACAGCGACCGATGAAGCAGGTAACGCAACAACTGCTGCTGATACGAGCAACGCAACAGTTGATGCAAACCCACCTGTTGTCTCAGCCGCGAACATCAGTTTGAGCGGTGCAACCGGTACGGGGGGGACGTTTAAGATTGGCGATACGGTAACGGCTACGTGGGACGATACGGCAAGCGGCGACAATAACGGCGACATTGCGTCCGCTTCTGTGGATTTTACTGAGTTTGGTGGTGGAGCAGCGGTTGTGGCATCCAACAACAGTGGAACTTGGACGGCAACCTACGCAATCACAAACGGCAGCATCGACCTGACGAACCGCAATGTTTTGGTCACCGCGATTGATGCAGCTGGCAACAGCTCAAACCAAACAGGTGTCAACAATGTGATTGTCGACAATATTAACCCAACTGTTGTCGATGGAGACATTACCGTGTCGGGCGGTACAGGGCCCTCAAGTGCTTTCAAAGTCGGCGATACTGTCACGATTGCATGGACCGCTAATAACACAGATACTGTTGCTACCGTTGAAGTCGATTTCTCTGCTTTTGGTGGTCCTGCTGCCGCGACGGCGACAGAAAGCAGCGGCGTTTGGACGGCAACATATTTGCTTCCAGAAGGATCACTATCCAGCAGCAGTTTGCAGATGTCGGTAACTGCTTATGATGATGCGGGGAACGACCTGAGCACCACCAAAGCCACCGTCTATACTGCAAATACGTTTGTTCCTACAGTCGTCGTCACAGGTCCAACAGAAATTGTCACAGAGCAGTTCACTGTGAACATCGAATTTAGTGAAGCGGTATCTAGTGATCTGGTGGCATCAGAGATACGAGTGGAGAATGGCACTGTCGCAAGCGTTGCAGCAGCTTCGGGATCGTCGACCCAGTTCACTGCCGCAATTGTCCCTGTTCTTGGCAACACGGTGTTGGTGCAAGTGTTGGCCAACGCCGTTACAAACACAGCAGGTGGCAACTCAAATGCTGTGTCCAACGAATTCACCGTATTCGCTGGAAGTGTTGCAACAGCCTTCGAAGAATACCGCGAAGAAATCCGTCAAGTTGTTGTCGATGAAGTGGAACGTTCTTTGCGCAGTGGATTGTCCGCAAATCAACGCATGGTCCGCGGTGCACGTGGACGCTTCGTTGCTGCACAACAAGAGCAAGCTGAATGTAGTGAAGACAACACCGGAGCAGGCAACGCAGCAACTTGTGATGTTGGGCTTGTTTCTCGCAACAATGTTCCCTTCGATGTGGACGGCAGTTTCACCCTTTCTGAGAACGGCTTGAGCACCAGCGGCAGCTTCTTCGAGCAGACAGGCAACTATGAGGGTACACAGCGCCGCCTATTCTTCGGTGACTTTGACGTGCAGCACGATGGCAACACAGATAGCACAACAGCTACCCTCACAGGACGTATGGCATGGGAGCAAATGTATGGCGACAAGACCATGCTGGGTTATTTTATCGGTGGTGAGCTGGCGCATTCCAACATCAAGGGCAGCTTTGAGGGTGAGCAAGACCGTCTGGGATTGAGCTTTGGCGGATACGCCGTGCATCAGCTGGATGATCAGATCTTCCTCGATGGCTTCATCACACTGGGCGCTGGCCGCAACAATCTAGAAATGGCCAACGATGTGCTGGCACTGACCAGCGACTACACCACACGCACAGCTACAGTAGGGGCCGCGCTCTCGGGTGTTTATGAGTATGAGCAATATGAGCTCCGCCCAGAGCTGGCCTTCAGCTATGGCAAAACTTGGATTGGCGATGTGGGCTTTACAGGTGTTGCTTACGGTTTGACCGACAATACGCTCAGTCTTGATGCAGGCAATGTAAGTATTGCCAACCTAACCCTGCGACCTGAAGTTGTCTGGGCGCTAGATGCAGACATGGTGGCGGATAGCAGAACACAGCTGACATATGCCCCACGTCTGATCTGTGAACGTGTGCAGAGCACGACAACGACACAAAACTGCGGTACTGGCGGTGAGATCGGCCTTACCAGCTCGTCACGAGACGGTATGAGCAATGCCGAGTTCCGCGTGATTGTTGACAAGCTAGGCGGCAGCACACGCCCCAGCTTGATGTTGAATTTTGAGCGGCAGTTCTAAACTTGAGAAGTAACTTGAGCACACGGAGGGCGGCTTTAGGGTCGCCCTTTTGCTTTGGGCCATCTGTGCTATGCCTGCCAGTGTTTTGGGCAATTTGAATTGTGAGCAACATTAGTCGCAGCAAACTGCACAGTTCCGCAGCAAAATACCGCGTACAGCCCCAACCCACGCTGATTGCTACACGTGCTGCTGATCCAGACAGGTCGGCACCAACACGGCGCTTGTAGGCGCTGTGTGACGCCAGCTGTTTATGATGTTGAGATTGTCCCTTGACTGCCCTGCGGCTTGAACCTGTCATAGTCAGCTTGTGATGTTGCACTAGACGCAGCTGAGGGCATGCCACTTGCTGTAGAGTTCGCAGTGGTCTGTGGCTGCGGCACGTTAGGCTTGGGAACGGGCGGTGGTGCAATGGCTTTGCCAATCCGCGACTTTGGTTTGCCCCTTGGCTTCACGTCGCCAACCTTGAGGCGCGTCTCTAACTTATTGGCCAAAAAGCTGGCAGTGTTGGAGAAAGTCTTAATATCTTCAATGGCTTGATCCAGCTGAACGCTGCTGGATGCCTTCTCAATCACATCTATCAATCGGCGTAGCTCGTCGCGGTCATCCATGAGCAACTCTCAGCTTAGCAAAATAAGGCGATGCAAAATTACCACCGAACTTCTGTAAGTACTTCCCTACAAAAAGCCGCAGCGCAGATTTTTGCGGCTGTAGAACCCATTTCGGATGTATGTTCATATCGCCATCCGTTCTGGCGCACGCCACACGGCCTCTGCCTGCTTAGCTATAGCACCGTCACATAACGCCTTCAGATCAGATAAACGTTTGGCCCACACTTGATGCTCTTGTCGCTCACTACCAGCCAGTCTTGCTCCGTAGTATCCAAGCTTGCTTGCACAAATGCTCAGGGTTTCCACACTGGGTTCTGTGTTGTGATAGCGCAGCACACGGATATAGCCCTCACTGCGCCCCAGCCAGCTGCGGCAAAACTCAGGTGTGTTCTGCACGATCCCAGTTGCGATCAACTCATCGCGCATGTGTTCTAATAGTCTTATGCTCATCCAATTCTCCCAATGTTTTGGTCTCGCAAGTATTTATCAAAACACAGTGGTGTTGGAAAAACACGAAGGCAGGTAGTGTCGCTCAACACACAAGCCAAAAGCTGTGTTGCGACAAGTTCTTGCGACACTGTGGGGGGAAGCTGTGTTGTAGCAACGTCTTGCGATACTTTGGTGTAAGACTGTGTTGTGGGAATTTCTTAGGGACTGTGGGACAACCACTATGTTGCAACCACAAACCGACAACACAGTGGTTCCAACACAATTGTGTGTGCCTAATGTCGTAACACAGTGGCTAGCGCTCGCTGCGCCCAAGCTTTTTCTTCCAGCGACGACGGCTAGAGATCAGCGTCCAGCTGTCATGTAAGTTCGGCTCCAATCCATGCTCCACTTTGTCATAACTGGGAAACCGTCCACGTGCAGCATTCTCTGCCAGCGCAATGCCTCTGCTCCAAGCACGGCTTGTTAGTGCAGATAATACTGAGCGATCATATGTGAGTTCACCACGGGGTATGCGCACTTTGGGGTCCAGCTCTCGACTGTAGGTATCGCTGACCTTTGCCCGTGCTCCAACACGCCACAGGGCTTGACGCGGCATAGCACTGCGCACCCACACAACATACAGATACCGAAACAGCGTATCCTTGCGCTGTCGTGTGCCCCGCAAAGGGTATTTTGCAACTGGTTCTGGTAAAACACGGCGCTCCTTGAGCGAGTTATCGATAAGTTTGCTCAGCTGTCGTGTGATCTGCGCCTTGCTCAGTCCTAGCGGGATACTCACTACCATGGCATTGGGCTGACCTTGCTCTGTCCAATCATCTTCAATGAAGTCTTGTAGCCGGGATGCGGCTTTGCGATGTCTGTCACTGCGCAAAACATCCACTTTGCGCACACGCGGCTTGCTGCCTTTGTACCCAAACACAGACAATGCCCGCTCGCTCCACCAGTCCAAGAAGCGAACCCGCTGCACGTCGCCTAAGTCGTCATAGACCGCCAGTACGTCCTCAAAGTCAGCAGGCAGTGTGTCCAGCTCTTGTTCACTCAAGTCGTTCGCACGAAACCGCCGCGCTAGCTCATAACTTGGGCTGACGGCCAGATACTCCATCCACAAAAGATAGAAACCGAGGTTCGCAGCCCATACGCCATCCTTGCGAAAGTCTGTGGAGCGTGGGCTGTCATAGTGTTTGCGCACATTTTGCATTGATAAATTGGAACAACATTATCCGCTAAATGTCAATTATGCGCAGTAAATATCCCAATGAGTTGAGCGATGGTAAAACTTAATCATCGACACGGCAATCAAGCCAGTCGCGGTCAACACAGGAGATATTCACATGACCAACTCAACAAACAACACACTCATGGTAGCAAACACAGTAGACGCATTGATCGAACAGCGTCGCATTTGGGAAGAAGGCACATACGCTGCCAGCAACGCGGAGCTTTACACTCTGCTGGGCAGCACCTTGGATTTGTTCCTCAAGGTACGCAAAGATCGCGGCCTTAGCAAAGCGGTCACTGATTTGCTTGATGCGTATAAGGTTGCGTATAATTCTCAAACCAGTCTCGCTCTTCGCATCGTGCGCTTGATTTTTGTGGGCACTGGACGCGAGACCAAAATTGCAAATCGCGCTTACACATATGCTCGCGTTCTGGTGGTCGCCGCCGAGCGAGGCGTGACAGGTGAAACACTTCCTCAGTTCATCACTGATAGCAACGGCATTGACGAAATCCGCCGCCAAGGCGCTGATGGACAAAGCCCTGCGGTACTCGCCCAAAAAAGCCGAGAATACGCGGAGAGCGCTTTGCACAATCAGGCACAGCTGATGTCTGTAGATATGCTGGACGTGCTGCAGCCTGTGGACGGGGCTTTTTACAGCTTGGCTCTGGTTCGTAAAAACGCGGATGGTTCAGCAAGCGTGGTGTTCGGAACCAACAACGCAGCAGCGGTAAACACTGTACTGTCTATCGCAGGCAAAACGCTCAAGCAAAAAGCTGCACAGGACGCTGAACACAATGTTGCCAAGCAAGACGCGGAGCAACGTGCGGAAAATGTAGCACAGCTTGTCGCAGGTATCGCCGCCACACAAACACCAGCTCGCGCAAGCATCACTGAAGCCGAGCTCACCCCAGCTTAATCAATATCAGATCACGGGCGGCATCAATGCGGCCTGTGATCTCTCATCATCCAAAGGAAAATACTATGACATTTGATAAAAAACATCGCTCTAGGACACTCAGCGACGTGATCTTCGCAAGCACTGATGTGCAACAAACACTTAAGGATTACGCAAATAACAAGCGCGACAAGCATCTATTGCTCTATGGACCAAAAGGCACAGGTAAGTCGGTCTCAGCTGAGTTGATTATGAGAGAGCGTTTGGGTTCGATTTGGCAGGCAGGTTTGGCAGAGCCCTTTAATGCAAAGGCCTATGCGGCACAGCATGACAGCTTTGGGCCTCTTCTCAGTCAATGGAATTGGCAGCTGTCGGCAGGAGCTCGTGCTGGCTGCTCTATTGTCGACGAGATTGATCAGTTCACACTGCCAATGCAGCACAAGCTAAGGGCCTTCATCGATCAATATGAAATGGGCGTGGTCATTGCGACTACAAACAACCTGCACTTGGTTGATGGCCCGTTGAAGGACCGTTTCCGTCCTGTGTGCGTCGAGTATCCAAGCATAGATCAATGGGTACCGCGTGTTGTTGCTGTGATGGCAGTCGAGGGTATCCCAATCACGGCGTCGCAAGCATTGGTGCTGCTGAATGGATTTGACGGTAGCGGACGCAGCCTCAATGATTGGATCGAAGACTATGTGTTGCGACTGCAGGGCGCTGTGCACAAGCTCACGAAACCTTTGGCATCAGGCGTCACGCCTTCTCAAGTTGTGACAATTCACAACACAACGGAGGGCAAGTGATGGAGACGCTTGATTTTGAACTCGCACTGCTCCCTCAGCTGGTTGACGAAGAAACCGAACGTATGATTGCTCAATGTTATTACTGGGACGACTTTGAGAAGATTGCGCCAATCTACGGCTTAGATTTGAACGTATATGCGTTGCCTGAACAGCCCTACGAAACGCATGTGCTGGAACGCGCCAAGCGAACACTTAAAACGGCGCAATACACAGCCTTCAAACGTGTCTGGTGTGCGTTAGACGGCGCAGACCAGATTGCGCTTATCGACTATGCGCTGAACCACAGAAGGGGTCATCATGACAAATAGGACGGTGCTTCTTGAGCTGTTGAACTTAAATCAGCTGGTCGACGAAAGGGTTCTTGAGGCGTTGAAGCGACTGGATCAGATTGACGATCTTGCGCTATGGTATGAGGGCTTTGACCCAATTCCGCTTTTACAAGGGCTAGCATCACATCAACTTAAGCAAGCCCTCGAAGCATCAGCACTGTCTTATTACAATGATCATGAATATGTCGCGTTCATGAGATTATGGCAGGATATAAATGTAGAGGCTCAGCGCCAAATGCTGTGTGACATTGCAGGTTTGGCGGCTCCCAGTTTGATAGGGGCGATGTAGTCGCAAAACACACATACGCGTTAGAACACCGTCAGCATTTTTGTTGGCGGTGTTTTTGTTTGCTCATGTCTGCGCTGGTTACTGTGGTCAGCTCATATGTTGCAACCACAAACCTACAACACAGTGGTTCGAACACAATTGTACGCGCCTGTTTTAGCGACACCGCACTGCCTGTTTTGCCGCCTTTTGTTGCTTCGTTGATAAATACATGCGGAGAACCGCAATGGGATTTGAACAGCGCAAACAAGAACGACGAGCTTTGGTGCAGCATCTGCTGGCACAAGACTGGGATG
>JAHBAO020000362.1 GCA_018500065.2 Octadecabacter sp.
CCGCGCCCGCCATTGCATTGGACGACCGCGCATATGGGTCATGGATTTCGATGTCAGCGAAGGCTGGCATCGCAAAGGACAATGCTGTGACAGCACCGATAAGTGTAGTTTTGAGGGACATATGCCGCTCCTGTTTTGAAAGTCTGAAAGTTGGAAAAGTGCAAGTAGGGTTTCAGGCCGCCAAAGGAGGGCCACGCGCCTGCGAGCGTGTGGGGACATGCGGAATTTGCAACGCCGTAACAGGTGTATGCACCAGCGTTTGAATGTAGATAACTGCGCTTTGGACAGCGATCACAGCATCCGCAATCGCCATCAACGTTAAGGCACAGTCAGGGCAGATATGGACAGGACCCATCGGTTCGCCCTGCGCGTTCAACGTGACTGTCGTCACGCCTTGCCCGGTACACAGGATCACTTGCCCCGCTGCATCCCGCGCGATCCCACGCGCCATCGCCATTTGCTGTGATGTGACAGCAATCAGCAGAGCGAGCGTAAGGGTTAAGATACGGGTCATATTCAAAGGCGTAGCAGTGGTGGACGGCCGCGAAAAGGGATGAAAGGTCGCAGTGCGCTTACCCGCTTATTTCCTCAAACGTCAGGCGGCCATGCTTTGCAGGGTCAATCGGGCGGCCCAGCCACGCAATGGTGCAGGTCTGAGCGTCCCTGTTGATACCGCGACAATCAACAGTCCAGCCAACGGCGTACCCGACATGCAACGAGTCCATCGTCGAACAGGAGATCAGCAAGGCAAGCAGGACGTTCATACCAACATCCAAGACCACAGAACTGCGCAAACACTACAGCGGTCCCAAAACGAAAAAGCCCGAACGCGATGTTCGGGCCGATTCAATTTCTCTGGTCGTAAGACTTAAGCTTCGGCTGCTGCCTTGGCGATGTCTTTCTTGACCTTCAACGCGGCTGGGGACAGCTCGGCGTCTTTGGACTTCGCGAAGAACGCATCCAGACCACCGCGGTGGTCAACGGTGCGCAGGGCAGCGTTGGAGATACGGAACTTGAACGTGCGGCCCAAAGATTCGGACATCAATGAAACGTCCTGCAGGTTTGGCAAAAACCGACGACGCGTACGGTTTTTGGCGTGGCTGACGTTATTGCCCGTCATCGGGCCTTTTCCTGTCAATTCGCAACGGCGCGACATAGCGTTTTCCTTGTTCATCAAGGGCCAGCAGCGTAGCGCGCGACCCTTTTTATCATAGCGTTAAAGCCCCGCACGCGGCATAGGCTGAATTCATTGAGCGGGAATTAGGTGGATTCCTTGGTCCGGTCAACCCGTTATATACCTTTCAGGCGGGTTTTCGGCGTACCTTTTCCTTGTTTCTAACGCTCTGCCGGAAAAAGAGTGTAAATAAGCGTTTCAGCGGCCTGCGCTGCGCGCATTTTCCCTGCCGCAACATCTTGTTCTAACGCGGCAAGCTGGGCTTTCACTCCGGCGTCAGACGTGAGGCGCTCAAGAAGCCCTGCGCGCACCTCTTCTTGAAACCAAAACCGCGCCTGATCTGTGCGGCGCGCGTCCCAAATACCTTGTTCTTTGCGCCAATCCGCCAACGTTTTCATCTCGTCCCACGCAGCGACGATCCCGTCCTCTTGCAAGGCGGAAACCGCCACTGCTTTGGGAAACTCATCGGGATCTTGCGGGCGTTTTCGCATAAGGCGCAAAGCGCCAGCGTAGTCCGCACACGTGCGTGTCGCTTGCGCCTTCAAATCGCCATCCGCCTTATTCACAAGAATAATGTCACAACTTTCCATGATGCCACGCTTCACGCCCTGCAACTCATCCCCGCCCGCAGGCGCAAGCAGCAACAAAAACAAATCAGACATTTCCGCGACGGCGGTTTCAGATTGACCAACCCCAACGGTTTCAATCAACACCACATCAAAATCCGCCGCCTCACACAGCGCAATTGCCTCGCGCGTGCGCCGCGCCACACCGCCAAGCTGGGACTGGCTGGGGGAGGGGCGGATAAAGGCGTTCGGATCGCGCGACAGCAGGTCCATGCGGGTCTTATCCCCAAGGATCGAACCACCTGAACGGGTCGAACTTGGGTCCACAGCCAAAACAGCCACCCGCAACCCCTGCCCCGTCAGCATTTTGCCAAAGGATTCGATGAACGTGGATTTCCCCACCCCCGGCGTGCCCGAAAGCCCGATGCGCAGCGCTTGGCGGTCCGTGCCAACCGCCGCCAGCAATTGCGCCGCCAACGCACGATCAGACGTACGCGTGCTTTCAACAAGCGTAATCGCACGGGCCAAAGCGCGGCGCTCGCCTGTGCGGATTCTCTCGGCTGTTGTCGCAATATCCATAGGCGCTTTATGGGATCACCAACGCCTCGCGTCCAGATCAGGGTGTTGTGTTTAAGTTTATTTCCCAAGATGTAAGACAAATGAACGCAGCACTCCCCATTGATGACGTAATGCCAGAGCTGATCGAGGCTGTGCGGACCCGTGGCTGCGCAGTCCTGCAAGCGCCCCCCGGTGCAGGTAAAACAACGCGCGTGCCGCTTGCCTTGCTGAACGCAGGCAACGTGCAGGGCAAAATCGTCATGCTGGAACCGCGCCGTTTAGCGGCCCGCGCCGCAGCCGAGCGTTTGGCGCAGCAGTTGGGCGAAACCGCGGGGCAAACCGTCGGCTACCGCATGCGCGGCGAAACGAAAGTCTCTGGTGCGACCAAGATCGAGGTCGTCACGGAGGGCATTCTGACGCGCATGATCCAAAGCGATCCTGAGTTGTCGGGGATTGGTGCGGTTATCTTCGATGAATTCCACGAACGTTCCCTGAACGCCGACCTCGGCTTGGCACTGACGTTGGAGGTGCGTGAAGCACTGCGCCCCGACTTGGTGCTGATGGTCATGTCCGCAACTTTGGACGCGGGGCCCGTCGCCGAACTTATAAACGCGCCCGTTGTCACATCCCAAGGGCGTGCCTATCCGGTCGAACCACGCTGGTTAGACCGCCCCTTGCCTAAAGACCTCCGCTTTGATCAAGCCGCCGCCGATTTGGGGGCGCAAGCCGTCACCGAAACCCAAGGCGGCGTGCTGGTTTTTCTGCCAGGTGAAGGCGAAATCCGCCGCGTTCAAGCACGATTAGATGGACGCCTTCCAAATGACTGCGAGGTTCGCCCGCTCTACGGCGCTTTGCCCTTCGCCGAACAACGCGCCGCTATTGCGCCCGTCACATCGGGTCGCAAAGTGGTCCTTGCAACCTCCATCGCCGAAACCTCCCTCACCATCGAAGACATCCGCGTCGTCGTGGATTGCGGAAAATCGCGCCGCGCTCGGTTTGACCCCGGCTCTGGCATGTCACGGCTTGTCACCGAGCGTGTCACCCGCGCCGAAGCCACCCAACGCGCAGGGCGCGCCGGGCGTGTCGCCAAAGGGGTCGCCTATAAACTGTGGTCAAAAGGCGAAGACGGCGCACTCGCTGCATTCCCACCCGCCGAAATCGAAGCGGCCGACCTGACAGGCCTCGCGATCGAGCTGGCGGTTTGGGGTGGCGACGGC
>JAHBAO020000153.1 GCA_018500065.2 Octadecabacter sp.
CCTCAAGGATGCCTTCGCGACGTGCTTCACCTGATGGGTTGCCAGCTTGTCCCAGCATAACGCCAACCTGAAAAGGCTCTCCAGCGGACAGTGCGCACATTGCCATGCCTTGGTTCTTGCCATTTGCAACATCACCAAGCGTGAAGCTGTAGTCGGCGCTTTCCATAGGTGAGTGAACGGCAATCCACGTGATTCCAGCTGCTTGTGCTTGTGCAACAAGTGGCTCGAACGCATCAACGTTGATCGCGTTTACGAACATGACGTCTGGGCCTTCATTGATTGTAACTTCAGCCTGCTGGATCATCTTTTCGAGCGATCCTTCTGCAGAGAGCCAACGGCCGGTTACTTCGAGATCTGCGAAAGCTTCGTCATATGCTGCGATCGCATCTTCGAAACCGGACAGCCATGCAACGTGGTACGGGGCGACGTGGCCGTCATTGATGAATACAATGTCCAACTTGCCGTCATCAGCCAGGACGGTCGTGCCCATCAGGCCCGCAGTCATTGCCAGGATCGTGGTGATCTTATTTGTCTTAATCATAGGTTCTATCCTCCATTGTGAACCAAGTGAGGGGCGGATTGTGTTGCCCCAGGGGTCGAAAATCTTATTGGGTGTCGGATTGTCGGGACTGCCAAAGCATCCAGTTGATCCCCAGAGCGGCCAGAATAACCGTGCCTTTGAAGACCTGATGCCAGACGTCCACGACGTTCAGCAGATTCAAAGCGTTGTTGATGATGCCGATGAACAGTAGGCCCCAGAACGCGCCTCCGACTGTTCCGCGTCCTCCAAGGATCAGCGTCCCGCCAATGATAATTGCAGCGATGCCGTCCAGCAGAAGTCCATTGCCATCCAGTCCCGGCTGCACGAAGCCCATGCGTGATGACAGCACGATTCCGGCGAACCCGCTGCACAATGCCGAGAACATGAAGATCCCGATCTTGACGCGATCCACGTTGATCCCAGCCAGTCTGGCATTGTCTTCGCTGTTGCCGATCGCGACAACATACGCGCCCCAGCGAGTGTGGTTGTAGACGATATAAGCAAGTGTAAAAAGAACGATCAGGAAGATGAAAGACCAGTACAGGCCCATGAACTTTCCAGCTCCGACGAAGCGGAAAAAGTCACCCATCAAAAAGATCTGCTGACCGCGCGGGATGATAAGCCCCGACAGGCCTTGAGCCATGAACAGGGTCGAGAGTGTGACAATGAAAGCGGGTAGCCCTAGCTTGGCAACGAGAACGCCATTGAAGAAGCCAAGAGCCAGCGAAAACACAATCACTGCAACGATGCCAACTGCGACACCGCCCGTCATCCCGAAAAAGACACCCAGAACGATCGCAAACAGCACCGACCCCATTCCCATCGAAAGGTCGATATTTCCTGAAACGACGACGAAGTACTGTCCCAACGCGATCAATCCGATTGGAACGATCTGTCGCGAAATAGCTGACATGTTGTCCAGACTGATGAAACGGGGACTGATCATGAAAAACACAACGCACAGGGCAAGTGTCACAAAGACAATGTTGTGTTCACGCAGAATTTTTCCGAATTTAGACATGGTGTGATGTTCCTGACGTGTGGTGTGTGGCTGTAAAGGTCCGCATCAGAGGATGCCCAGAACAAGATCGGCACAACGATCACCGATCATCATGGCGGGGGCGTTTGTGTTACCGGCGGGGATTTCAGGCACGGCGGACATGTCGCAGACGCGCAATCCTTCGATACCCCGCACGCGCAACCGAGAGTCCAGAACGGCCATTGAATCCCCATCCGCACCCATTTTTGCTGTCCCAGCAGGGTGGTAGTTGGTTTTCACAAATTGACGGCAGTGTTCCTTGAGTCCCTCATCCGAGAAGTCACCCGGATTGGGGGCCACGATTTCAGCCAGTTTATCGGCCAAGGGTTTCATGCCCATCGTCTCGCGGAAATACCGTAAGCCTTTGACCATTTCTTCCATATCGCGCGGGTCTTTCAGGAAGTTTGGCGAGATGCGTGGCATGTCATCAGGATTTCCCGACGCAAGCGTGACCTCTCCGACCGAGTGAGGCTTGAGCAATACGATCTGGATCGACATGCCGTAACCGTCACCGATTTCTTTCAGCTTATCGTCGTCAAGATACATCACGGGGATGCAATAAGCCTCGTGGGTCGGCGGGGCTTCGGGGTCCGTAGGGTTCAAGAACGTCGCAGCCTCTAGACCGGTTGTTGTGATCTTACCGCGGCCAAAGAGTTTAAATTCGATCCCGTTGCGCAGCATGTTCCAGCCGCGATCTTGCTTCCAATATCCATAAGGTCCATTGGCACGCGCAACGATGGAAACGTCCGGATGATCCTTGAGATTCTGGCCGACGCCGGGCAAATCGGCGATCACGTTGATGCCGTGCTTGCGCAAATGGTCGGCTGGCCCCAAGCCTGAAAGCATCAGCAGCTTTGGTGTAATGAGCGCGCCCGATGACAAGATGACTTCGCCTGTGGTGCGCACTTCATGGGTCTTGCCCGCTTTGTCTTTGTAGACAACACCAACTGCCCGATCATTTTCGATGATGATCCGCTGAACGGCAGATTCCAGGCGGAGCGTCAGGTTCTTGTTTTTACTCTTCATCAAAGGCTCGATGAAGGCGTAAGCCGCCGACACGCGCTGACCCTGATTGTAAGTGAATTGGAAATACCCCGCGCCACGCTGGGTTTTGCCGTTGAAGTCGGGGTTGAAGGGTTCGCCCTGCGCCTGAAGCGCTTGAACAAACCAACGTGCCATATCGTCGATATAGCCCGGATCAGACACAACCAACTTGCCTTCGGCACCATGCAGATCGTCGTTAAACTTGCGATTACCTTCAAGCCGTTTGAAGTGCGGAAGAACCTGTTCCCAGTCCCAGCCGATAGCGTCGTTGTTGCCTCGTAAAATCTCATCCCATTCGTCGTAGTCAGAGGGGCGCCCGCGCACATAAGCCTGACCGTTCACCGACGACCCCCCGCCGAGCACATTGCCTTGCGGGATTTCGGATTGGCGTCCGTTCAGGTGTTCCTGCGGCACGGATTTATGCGTCTTAAAGAACTTGGAACCATTCTTGAGTAGCTTGAACACGCCGGGGGGCATATCAAGATAGGGATGGCGGTGGTGATACCCCGCTTCTAACAGCAGCACTTTTTTTCCGGCTTCAACCAAGCGGGACGTGGCCACGCAACCTGAGGACCCGCCACCGATGACGATGTGATCAAATGTTTCGGCCATGCTTTGCTCCCTTTGTTTCGATGCTGAATTGGATGTTCATTCTGAATCACCCAGCAAAATAATTTTCCCAAACGCGCCACCTGATGCCATTAGCTCAAGCGCATCAGCCGTCTTTTCCAATGGAAAGCTCTGTGCGGTCAGGGCGTCGAAATCGACCGAACCGGCTTCGATCAACTGGACAGCTTCTTCGAACTCGCGATTGAATTGAAACGACCCGACGACCTGAATTTCTTTGAGCATGATCAAGTGCAAAGCGATTTCAGCCGCCCGCATCTGAATGTTGCTCAGGATCGAAATACAACCCTTCTGCCGCACCGCTTTGAGCGCAGTGTTAAACGCAGGGATCGCGCCGCTTGCTTCGACTACGACGTCGAAAGTTTTTTCAATCTCGGCTTCGTCGAATTCGCCTGCAATCAAGCCGGTTTTTGCACCTGCTTTTAACGCAACGTTGACGGCTTGCGGTCTCAGATCAAGGGCGGTGACATCTGCGCCACGCGCCGCCGCACCTGCAATCGCCAACAACCCCATCGGGCCGCAGCCTGTGACCAAAACCTTTTGGCCGGCTTCAACGTTCCCTTTGTTCAGAGAATGGAGTGCACAAGCCATTGGTTCGGCAAACGTCAAATGGGCGGGATTGACCCCGTCCTTCACAGGACGACAACACCTTGCCGGGTGATCAATCACGGCACGAAAGAACCCGTTGAGATGTGGCACTGTGGTCGCCGAGCCGGGGAATTTTTTCGCGGTGCAAAGGTTCTCTTCGCCACGTTTGCATGGATCGCAAGTCTGGCAATTCATAATCGGATTGAGCGCAACAAGCTGGCCTTCCTTCAGGCCGGATCCATTTGGATCAACGACATAGGCGCAGGCTTCATGACCTAACGTGATCGGATTCTGCAGAACAAACCCCGCATTCGCGAAATTGGAATAATAATGCAAGTCTGTGCCGCACAGGCTGGCCACTGCAAGCCGCAGCCGGGCATGCCCGTCAGGAATTACATCCGCGACAGCCTGGCCGTTTGTCGAAACCGCTTTGGCAGCGGTCAGTTTGGTTTCAATCCGAGACACAGGGGCGATGTCCTTTCAAAATCCGATGGCATAGCCGCCATCAACGGGCAGATTAACGCCGTTGATGTAGGCCGCTTGATCGGAGGCAAGATAATAGATGGAGTTGGCCACATCGTCGGGTGTGCCAAATTTGTGGGTCGGGATACGACCTTCGATCTTGTCCCGCCGCGCGGGGTCCTTTGCCAGGATCGCACGGGTCATATCGGTTTCGATGAAGCCGGGGCTGACCGCATTGCAACGGATACCGAATTGCGCCGCATCAACCGCCACTGAACGGGTCAGTCCGACAACCGCGGTTTTCGCGGTCACGTATGCCGCCGCCGACGGCAGCGCCATGATCCCGCCCATTGAGGCGACGTTCACAATCGCACCACCACTCTCTTTATGAAGTGCCACGTATCGACCACAGGCCGCGAACATCGCGCGGACGTTGATGTCGAGCACATGGTCCAGTTCCTCCGGTGCGACATCCCAAATCGGTTTCTTAAGATGCACACCTGCATTGTTCACGAGCGCCGCAACCGGACCATGGTTTGCATGGATCGATCCAAGCCAATCAGCGTTGCGATCTTGGGCGACATCGCATTCAATGAAGTGCAGTGGGCCATCCAGTGTGCCGACGTCGCCACGACTGCGGGCGACGACACAAACCTCATATCCAGCGTCAAGAAACCGCTTGGTTTGGCTAAGGCCCAGGCCCTTGTTCCCGCCTGTAATGACTGCGACTGGCATGGCTCAAGCGCTCCTGAAATGGTGGCGGTAAAGTGTGTCGAGGCTTGCCAAGAAATCCTCGGTCGGGATCGATTTGCGGAAAAAGTCCGGCATGATTTCACATGCGTCATCGACGAAGCCGAGGAACCACGGATCACGTGGTCGGGTCCAGGCGTTCGCTATCGTATGAAAGCCGCCCTTGAAGAAACCCGCGACGTCTCCATTGCTTGCTTGCTCAATCCAGGTGTGGCGATTTGCAGGCTGGCCATTGGTGTCGAGGTAGATGCCTGATTGGACCGGCTGCGACGTGATCCATTTTGCGAATGCGATCGCTTCTTCTGGATGCTTTGTGCTTGCAGAGATGCCAATGCCCGCACCGCCAAGAATGCCGCGTGGCGTTTTGTGACCCGCACAAAGCGGTAGATCGAAATAGGCAATCTGGTTTGGTCGAAACCCGGGGCGGGCGTAATTGACGTAGCCGAACAAACAGGGCGAACAGGCAAAATCGTCTGTGGTGGAAAGCATCTCAAGAACCTTGATCGGGTTCATGTCGACCTGTTCGTCTGGTCCAAGATTGTACAGCGCACGAAGTATCGAAAGCGCGTAGTGCCCATCGTCTGCGCTAACAAAATGCTCTGCACTGTGGGGCAGGTTTTCCGCCCCACGTCCGGCAACCAATGTCATCATCATGTCCAGAGCGTCGACGGGCAGGAGAGGTGTCAACGCGCGGAAATTCGCAGCGTCATAATTGAGGAAATCGTCCCACGTTTTGGGGAGTGGCGCACCCAGATCGGGGCGATAGGCCGCCATCTGGCAAGCAGCATCCAGCGCATAGGCCCAGCAGGTCTCATCCCAGAAGTAGCTTTCAGCAGATCCGCCTAGGGATGCACTGGTGTCTGTAGGGGCAGGCAAGGGCAGCAGCGCGCCAGTCTCGGCGATTTGCCCGACATGTGGATGATCTAATACAATAAAGTCGTATTCCTCTGCCAAGGCAACAATCGAAGCATCGGCGAACGCTTGAAGAGATCGCTTGTTCCAGGAAACGCTAACGCCAACTTCGTCCCGATAGCGCGCAGAGCACCCTACGACAGGATCGTATCCGCGCGGATGGTCCCACGTAATTCCGGACAGTTGGTGCACATCTTCCTCCCACAGCTTTCTTGCAACCTGACCGATTCCCAATTCACTTTCAAGTATAGAAATTACTTTTGTATTTGGAAGTGCTGTGCTACGAATTGGTTCAGGATAAAAACATAGCGGCTGATCTTTGAGTGTTGGTGCCCGCGTTCCTTAGGAGAGTTGCATGACTGGCAAGAAGGCCAATGAAGCTGACGGCGCTGTACGGTTTGAGTTGAATGGCAACGTGGCCGAAATAATCTTGGACCGTGCGGACAAGCATAACGCGCTAACCCCTCATATGTATGAGCAGATCGGATTGTGTTGTGCCGAGGCCAATGAGACAGCGGCTGCGCATGTCGTGATATTCCGTGGTGCGGGCGAACGTGCTTTTTGTGCCGGCTCTGACATCAAGGCTCTAGAGGGCTACGAAGATTTTTGGGCATGGCGCAATCGAAACGATTACATCCCACCGATCCTCAACATTCGCAAACCAACCATCGCTGCGGTCAAGGGTTGGGCTTTGGGTGGAGGATTGGAAATTGCGCTTGCTTGCGATCTTAGGGTCGCGGCGACCTCTTCAGTTTTTTCAGCCCCTGAAGTGGCGTTGGGCTGGAATGGGGCAGGGGGCGCTGCGCAACATCTCACGCGCATGTGCGGCTACGGCCAAGCTATGAGAATCTTGTTGAGCGGTGATCGATTTGATGCGGCCGAAGCGATGCGCATCGGGATGATCGAATGGTTGGTCGAGGATGGATCCGAGGTGTCAAAAGCACACGAGGTTGCGGAGCAAATCGCATCACATTCAACCGTTGCAACCCAAGCGGTGAAGTCTGCTGTGCGCAGTGCGATGGACCTGACGGTGACCCAAGGGTTACGCAATGAAAACGAGCTAATGTCACTTTGCTTTGCTAAGGTGGAACTTTCCAAGGCAAAGCACCGCGAATAATGGGGGCAACATGACTAAGCAGAACGTGATCAAGGCGGAAAAAAATAAGAAAGAAAAATCCTCCGTCCCTGCAGTAGAGAAAGCCTTTGATGTCTTGGAGCTGCTGGCCTCGGTTCCCGATGGCTTGACAATGAACGACATCGTCGCGGCTCTCGGCCGGCCCATGGGTGAACTCTATCGCGTCGTCTTATACCTCACCGAACGTGGATATCTTTCTCAGGACCCTGTGACTGACCGCTATTCGCTGACATTAAAGTTGTTTGAATTATCACACCAACATGATCCAACAGAACGCCTGATTCAGGCCGCATTGCCGATGCTGCAACGGATTGCAGCAAAGTCAAATCAGTCGTGCCATTTGGGTGTTCACAACCGGGACAGCGTTCTGGTGCTTGCGTCGGTGCAAAGCCCGCGTCCGGCAGGGTATTCCGTCCGCACGGGCGCACTATTTCCTGTCGCGCAAACCAGCTCTGGTCATGTCATACTCGCGTTCTCATCAGACGAAGCACAATCACGGTACATAGCGCGGTGCCGCAAAGCAGACCGGGATTCAATCAAAGCGAGGCTGAAGCGCATTCGATTGGATGGCTTCGAAGACACGGAAAGCACCATGATTGAGGGGGTCCGCAACCTGTGTGTTCCGGTCTTCAATACCGGCGGCGTGGTTGGGGCAATCACATGCGGCTTTGTCGGGCAGTTGGACAACACATCTTCAGCGGATGAAACGTTGACTATTTTACGCAACACTTCAATTGAGCTGTCTCAAACTCTCGGCTTCAGGCTGGAGAGCAGCCCATTCGAAGCCGCTTTGACCGACTAGACCAAAGGAATTCCAATGTCTGACAACGTTGACGATTTACCGCTTGCCGGCCTCAGGGTCCTCGATTTCGCTCAATTTCTAGCTGGACCAGTTGCAGCACTCCGGCTGTCCGATCTTGGCGCTGAGGTCATTAAGGTCGAGCGCCCACAAGGGGGCGACTTGTGTCGGTCTATGGTGGTAAACGACCAACGTTTGGGCGACGACAGTCTTGTGTTTCACACATTCAATCGCGGCAAAAAGAGCGTCGCTGCTGACCTGAAGCAACCCGACGATCTGGCAACGGTTAAGAGTTTGATCGAAACCGCGGACGTGATGATCCATAATTTCCGTCCCGGCGTCATGGAACGAATTGGTTTGGACTATGATACTGTTCGCAAATTGAACCCACGTCTGGTTTACGGGTCTGTCACCGGATACGGCATCAGTGGCCCTTGGCGTGACAAACCGGGCCAGGATTTGCTGGTACAGTCTTTGTCGGGAATCGCTTGGTTGAGCGGAAATGCGGATGCGGGGCCGACACCGACGGGGTTCGCGATGTTGGATGTTGCAACAGCTGGCAACCTTGTCCAGGGCATTCTAGCTTGTCTGGTGCGCCGTGGAACGACAGGCAAAGGAGGGCTGGTGGAAGTGGATCTGCTGACATCGGCGATCGACATGACATTTGAGCAATTCACATGTTTCCTGAACGACGGCGGCAAGCAGCCTGTACGCACCGAGATTGGAAACGCAAATCCTTATCAGCCAGCCCCCTACGGGCTCTATGAAACTGCCGATGGACATATGGCATTTGCGATGACTCCGCTGGCGACGGTCGCAGAGCTCTTGGAAACTCCCGAAATTGGTCATTACACCCAAGATCAAGCGTTTACCCACCTCAATGAAATTAAGTCCATTGTCGCAGGCGTATTCGCGCAGAAGCCAACTCAGCACTGGCTAGATATCCTTGAACCGGCAGGCATCTGGTGTGCCGAAGTTTTGGACTGGCCGCAGTTCGTATCGTCTGATGGGTTCAAAGCTGCTGACCTCATTCAAACTATTAAACTTGAGGGTGGAGAATCCGCCGTAACGACCAAGTGCCCAATCCGGATTGATGGCGTAGCTCCGATGAAAGAGGCGGCAGCCCCCTTACTTGGCGCAGACACAGATGCGCTAGCGACGACGGGATAAAATTGGTGTCGCTGCCGCTCGAAGGTGTCTTGATTGTTGATTTCAGCCAGTTCTTGGCTGGACCATATGCATCGTTACGGCTGCAAGATCTCGGCGCTCGTGTCATCAAAATTGAAAACCCGGATGGCGGCGACCTTTGCCGTCAAATCTATCTTTCGCCTCAAATGATGGAGCAAGAATCAACGCTTTTTCATTCGATAAACAGAGGTAAGGAGAGCTTAACGTTAGACCTGAAGTCACAATGTGGGCTGGCCGACGCAAAAGCGCTCATCACTCACGCTGATGTGGTCATTCAGAATTTTCGCCCCGGCGTGATACAGAAGCTTGGACTCGGGTACGACGTTGTAAGTCAGATAAAGCCATCAGTTGTCTATGGGTCGGTGTCCGGCTTTGGTACAGACGGGCCTTGGGCAAATTTGCCGGGGCAAGACCTATTAGCGCAAGCACGGTCAGGGCTTATGTGGTTGAGCGGTAACTGTGATGATGGTCCGGTCCCCGTTGGTTTGCCATTGGCGGATATTCTAGCGGGTGCAAACTTGGCGCACGGATTGCTAGCGGGACTCTATAAACAAGCGACGCAAGGGATCGGAAGCTTAGTTGAAACCAGCCTGTTAGAGTCGCTCGTTGATGCACAATTCGAGTTCCTGACAACTTACATCAATAGTGATCACCAAATGCCGCAACGACTTTCCGATGGATCGGCCCACGGATATTTGGAAGCACCATACGGTGTATACAAGACTCTCGACGGGCAGTTGGCCTTGGCGATGTCGTCTCTTTCTAGTCTTGCCGTGGCATTGGAGTCCCGCGAATTGGGTCAGCTTGCACAAACTCCAAGGGCCGGATTTTCACAGCGAGAGAGGATCAGAGAGATTGTTGCCCAGAAACTCATGGCAAATACCGCACGTGCCTGGGAAGAACTGTTGTCTGTCACAGGAATCTGGTGCGCGCGCATCCTGGATTGGCCTGAACTGATGGTATCGGATACCTTCAAGAAATTGCAGATGACCTCGACGATGGGGCAGGACGACCTTGCCCAAACACTGATGCGCTCTCCGCTCCGAGTTGATGGACGCCGACCTGAAGCGGTTTCACTTGGGCCCACCTTGAACCAAAACGGAGATGATCTAAGGCGAGAATTTGACCTTTAGCGAGGACAGTTCTTGCAGTGGTCAGTTTCAAGAAACTATGGTGTGCTAATAGGAACGATCACAAGAACGCTGCCTTGGCCAGACGGCAACGGTCTTCCGCTCAATACTGGAAGGCCACTTTTCCTAGATTTTTGATCGGCTAAACGGATAGACAAATCGATGGCCATTATTACTGCGATCCTCTGTCCCTAGAGCAACATCGACCACGTCATAAGAATGGAGAAAATCTTGATCCATTTTTGGGGCGGCTTTACTAGTTGGTATAGAGAAATGGTTCTGTCCCGTGACGCGATAAAGCTGAACTCGAGACTTTGAAAATATGACGACAGTGAAGAATTAATTTCGTTAGCTTACGAAGGCGTGGGATCATCTGGGTCATCCTGTTTTCGCGCTCACTTTTTCGGTGTCGGGGTTGATTCTTCATCTCGTGGTCCAGCCATACACGGTTTTTTGCACAATTCGAGGTAACTAAACCGACTTGTCTTAGATAACTTTTTGTAAGTGAGGAACCGCCGGTTGAAACTGCCAATCTGCTATCGCAATTGCCACAAGCTGTAACAGAAGAATACGCCGCTAATCCTTACTAATTTAACATAAGATTGATTATGCGGAAATTCGGATCGTATAGGTGCGCGCTACTTTGAAGTGCGACTCCTATTAGAAAACAATGAGTTATCTAATAGGAGGAATATCGCATGGGAGCGATCTATACACAACTGAGCATGCAAGAACGACGCAGGATCGAAGGCTGGTGGCTTGCAAGGGTCCCTGTCGCTGAGATGGCGCGCGTTCTGAAGCGCCACAAGTCGACGATCTTCCGGGAGATCAAACGCAATTTCTGGGCGGATGATGCCTTTCCCAAGAAGTATGCTGGATACTTCGGAATGGCCGCACACCAGCGCACGCAGCAACGCCGTTCCACGCAACGCAAGCTGATCCGGCATCCGGAACTGTGTAAGCGCGTCATCGAACAGATCAAGCAAGGCTGGACGCCTGAGCAGATCAGCAACCGGATGATCTATGAAGGTGCAAAATCGCGGGTCTGCCAGGAAACGATCTACCGCTACATCTATTCCAAAGAAGGCATGGCGCAGGAGCTATGGTGGTACCTGCCAGAGCACCGCAAATCCCGCAGGCCGCGTCGCGCGAGAAAGCGTCTGCCGCCCAAATTTGACCGTGATGTCAGCATCCTGTTCCGGCCTGACGACGTCGCACACCGCCGTCAGTTTGGCCACTGGGAAGGCGATTTGATGCTGTTCAAACAGAAGCTTGGGCAGTCGAATGTGACTTCGCTCGTAGAACGCGTCAGTCGGTTTACCGTGCTACTGAAGAACCCGAACAAGCGCACGAAACCCGTCATGGGGAAGATCATGAAAGCGGTGCGCGACCTGCCCCACTTGGCGCGTAAATCAATCACCTTTGACCGCGGTACCGAGTTCGTCAGCTGGCCGCACCTTCAGGCCGAGATCGGCACGCAGACCTGGTTCTGCGATCCCTCCAGTCCGTGGCAAAAAGGCACGGTCGAGAACACCAATCGAAGGGTTCGAAGATGGCTTCCCCGCAAGCGCGACATCAAGACTATCACAGACGAGGACATGAAGGTGATCAGTGATCGGTTGAACAACACCCCTCGCAAATGCCTCGGATGGAAGACACCCGCTGAAGTCTTCAGAGAAAAGATGTTGGAAGAGATGGGCCGGAGCCCCTACCCTCAACGCCAATAGGAGTCGCGGTTCAGGTATCGCTCACAATTATGGATTGCAATAGTATACTAGTGTAGCCATGTTGCATGCACCCCATTCGCTAGGATGATTCACATGCTTCGCACATTTCAAAAATACGCTATTTTGATTGTACTTGCACTTATTGGTTCGTCTGTAAGCCTTGCCAATCGTGTTCAGGCTCAAAC
>JAHBAO020000135.1 GCA_018500065.2 Octadecabacter sp.
AAAGAACGCCCGCGCCACTGCGTGGTTGTTCACCGAGAAGGCGTGAACCGCAGGAACAACCATCGCCAACGCACCCAGCCCCATAAGAAGGACAAAAAACGGTCGTTGCGACAGCCTAAGCATCAGAAAAAATCGATGGAGACTTGAAGCAAGGCTTCAACGGCGGCAACCTGACCTGCCATAGCAAAAATTGCGATCACGTCGCCCTCTTCGATGCGGATGTTGCCGTGCGGTTTATGCATTTTGCCAGCCTTTAAGATCCCGCCAACAAGTACGCCTTCTGGGAAGTCGACATTGCGCAGCAATTTGCCCGCCATCGGGCTTGTCGTCAGCACTTGGGCCTCAATCACCTCGGCTTCGGCATCCCCGATCGAATACACCGATCGTACCCGTCCGTGGCGGATATGGCGCAAAATCGAGCTTACGGTCGTTGCACGCGGGTTGATATAGGCGTCAATCTCTAGCTGCCCCATCAAGGGCACCAGCGTCGGGTCGTTCGTGAGACAAATTGCCATCGGGCATCCCATCCCCTTGGCGCGCACGGCGGCCAAAAGGTTGGTTTTGTCGTCGTCCGTAACCGCCAAAACCGCATCAGCGTTCGAAATATTGGCCTCTTCCAGCAGTGTTGCATCCAACCCGTCACCATTCAGAACAATGGTGCGTTCCAATTGATCAGCTGCGGCTTCTGCAATCTCGCGGTCGCGTTCAATCACGCGCACACGCAGGCGTTCGGTTCTGGTTTCCAGCGCACGCGCCACGGCAAGGCCAACGTTACCGCCGCCAATCACAACGACCCGCCCGAGCTTGCCTTGGGTTTTACCGAAAATTTCTAGCGTGCGTGTCACGTCGATGTTTTCGGTCATGACATAGCATTCATCGCCCGGAAAAATCTGGTCACCCGCGTTCGGCGCAAACAAAACACCCTTGCGGCGAATACCCATCACGACGGCCTTCAACGTCGAAAACAGGTCGCTCAACTGGCGCAGCGGCGTGTTGATAACCGGGCAGTCGTCCTCGATTTGAATGCCCAACAGCTGCGCATGGCCGTCTAAAAAGCTCTCTGTGTCAAACGCTGCAGGGGCCGCCAAACGCTGCAACGCGGCTTCTGCCACTTCCATTTCCGGTGAAATCACCACGTCAATCGGCAGGTGATCACGGCGATACAGGTCCGAATAGATCGCGTTTAGGTAGTTCTGTCCCCGTAGGCGGGCAATCTTGCGCTGGACGGAAAACACCGAATGGGCGACCTGACAGGTCACCATGTTGACCTCATCGGAATGGGTCGCGGCAATAATCATATCCGCATCCGCTGCACCAGCGCGTTCCAAAATGTCAGGGTAGCTCGCAAACCCGACAATACCTTGCACATCAAGGGTGTCCGTCGCGCGGCGCACGAGTTCGGGGTTCTTATCAACAACCGTGACATCGTTGCGCTCGGACGCGAGATGGCGGGCAATCTGCCAACCGACCTGACCTGCGCCGCAAATAATGACCTTCATGAACGCACCTTGAGTGGTTTGAATTCAAATGTGGTGACAGATGGGTGCAGTCCGGTCAACATGGCAGGTTCATCCTTCGGCGTCGTCTTCTACATGGGCAACACGTGCACCCGCCTTATTGGACGTCACAACACCTAGCGTCTTAAGCTTACGGTGCAACGCCGAGCGTTCCATCCCAACAAAGCTAGCCGTGCGGCTGATGTTGCCGCCAAAACGGTTGATCTGCGTCAGCAAGTATTCACGCTCAAACAACTCGCGGGCTTCGCGCAATGGCAGTGTTGCGAGGCTGCCGGACAGCAAAACACGCCCGTCATCCGCGGGGCCATCTGATTGGCTCGGAAGCTCTTTTGCTTCAATCGGGCCAGTTGCATCCCCCAAGATCAACACGCGTTCCATAACGTTCTTAAGTTGGCGCGCATTTCCGGGCCATTGCATCGTCTGCAACAAAGCACCCGCTTCATCGCTCAGGGCGCGTGCAGTCAAGCCCTGCGAGGCGTTGAGTTCGTCGATAAAATGGCCAGCAAGTAGCGGAATGTCTTCGCGGCGTTCCTCCAAGCTTGGTACATGGATCGGCACGACATTCAGGCGGTGGTACAGTTCCTGGCGAAATGTCTCAGCTTCAATTGCAGCGGTTAAATCTTTGTTCGTGCTTGAAATAACGCGAACATCGACTTGAACCTTATCAACGCCACCAACACGCTGGAATTTCTGATCGACAAGCACGCGAAGTAACTTTGATTGCGTCCCCAGCGGCATATCTGCGACGCCGTCAAAATAGATAACACCGCCATCAGCCTCTTCCAGCAAGCCCCGCTCAACACCGCGCCCTTCGGTTTCACGCCCGAACAGAACTTCTTCCATCCGCTCAGGTTCGATGGAGGCGCAATTGACGGACACAAACGGCATATCAACGCGATCCGAATTTACATGAATGTAGCGAGCCGCGGTTTCCTTGCCCGACCCACCCTCGCCCGTCAGCATGACGCGGCCATTGGATTTTGTGACTTTGTCGAGCTGCGAAATCAATGTGCGGAACGCCGCACTTTCCCCGAGCATTTCAGTCGGCGCCGCATCCGTGCGCTTGAGGTCAATGTTCTCACGGCGCAAACGGCTGGTTTCCATCGCGCGGCGGATCACAACCATCAACTGATCAATATTGAACGGTTTTTCGATGAAATCGTAGGCGCCCTGTTTAATGGCAGCGACTGCAATCTCGACGTTGCCGTGGCCGGAAATGATGACCACAGGCACTTCAGGATGGTCGCGTTTCACCTGTTTCAGGATGTCGATCCCGTCCATCCGGCTGTCTTTCAGCCAAATATCAAGGATCATCAGCGAGGGCGTTTCCTTCTCGATCTGGGACATGCACTCGTCAGAAGTGCCGGCCAGTCGCGTTGAAAACCCCTCATCCGTGAGGATATCGGAGATCAGTTCGCGGATGTCGCGTTCGTCGTCGGTGATCAGAATATCGCCCATTGGGTTACCTCATGCAGTTTCTATTTGGGGCAGCGCAGCGGCTGCGTGGATTGGAAGTGTGATGACAGCCATCGCGCCGAAGCGCGCTGTTTCATCAAAGGCGGGTGCGTCCGTCAGGGACAGCGTTCCGCCATGCTCATCAATAATTTTCTTCACGATCGGCAAGCCAAGGCCAGTGCCTTTCTCGCGGGTGGTGACGTAGGGTTCAAACAGTTTGGCGCGGTCGGTTGGCAGCCCGATGCCATTGTCCGCGATGGTAAGTGTCGCCATGTCGCCATCTGTTGAAAGGTGGATGCGAATTTGCGGTTTTACGTCGATGTCAGGATCATTTTCCTGCAAGCTTTCAATGGCTTCGCCCGCGTTCTTAATCAAATTCGTAAGCGCCTGTGACATCATCGTGCTGTCCAGATCGGACAGGATTTCATCCTTCGGAATGGTCACATCGAACGCAACATCGGGTTGTCCGGACTCCTGCAGCGTCACGGCATCCCGCAAGATCGCCGCCAGATCATAGGTGCGCCTGTCAGGTTCCGGCATCCGTGCAAATTTCGAAAATTCGTCCACAATACGTCGTAAATCATTGGTTTGACGTACAATAACATCCGTAAGCTGTTCTAGGTCGCCTGGAACATCCACTTCGCGGCTAAATTTGCGTTTAATGCGTTCCGCCGACAGTTGGATCGGTGTGAGCGGGTTTTTGATTTCATGGGCAATGCGCCGGGCCACATCACCCCACGCGGCCATGCGCTGCGCCGACACAAGGTCGGTCACATCCTCAAACGCGACCACATACCCCTCAAGTGTTCCATCCTCAAGAAGGCGGTGCGACATCCGCACCAACAGGCTTTCTTGTTGCCCGCCGCGCACAAGGTTCACTTGGCCTTGCGCCACGGATTTTCCACCAACGGCCATTTCATCGAATAGTGCCGCGAATTCTGGAACAGCAACTGCAAGGGCACTGTCCTGCCCGCCATCGACCTCAAGAAGTCGGTTCGCGGACCGGTTTACGAACGTCACCCGCCCGTCTTCGTCCAAGCCCACAACGCCGGACGGAACCGAGGACAACACAGAATCAAACAAGCGGCGGCGACGTTCGATCTGGCGTGTATTGTCGAGAAGCTCTTCACGTTGATCATGCAACTGCGCGGTCATCTGGTTAAAGTAACGCCCCAGCTGTGCGATTTCATCTTCGCCCTCTTCTTCACGCACCCGCACGTTCAAATCACCCGCACCAACACGCTGCGATGCCCCGACAAGTCTCCCAACAGGTCGTGACAGTCGTTCCGCGAACCACAGCCCGACCCAGGCCGAGGCGAGGATCAGGATTAACGCAAAGCCCAAATAAATAAGGCCAAACTCAAACAAGATGCGCCCACGTTCGCTTTCAAGCTGCCCGTAAAGCGCGACCGTTTCTTGGGTGTCATCCAGCAGCGCCAAGATACCACCGTCAACTTCGCGGGTGACGTACAAATACTTTTCGCTGAACGCGACAAGCGGGATCAAAGCGCGAAATTCGTTGTTGGCCCAATCTTCAATGATCACCAGGCCAGTGACGCTCGCCTCAGCCAGTTCTTCGCGGGTCGGCCGTTCAAAATAGAACTCGTAAGACCGCTCACCACGGGCCCAAATCTCGCCGTTACCATCCAACACAAAGGCTTCTGTTAGGCCACGTTCGATCTGGGGTTGGACCGCGGCAAGCGCTTGGCGCACCTCGCCGCGTTCCATGAAAAACGTCTGCAA
>JAHBAO020000364.1 GCA_018500065.2 Octadecabacter sp.
GCATAAAGGGCATCAATCACGTCGGATTCAATCAGGCTGTTCATCTTTGCCCAAATTTCCGCAGGCTTACCTGCGCGGGCGTGGTCGGCTTCGGCGGCGATGAGTTCTAGTAAGCGCGGTTTGAGTGTGAGCGGGGAAATCGCGAGGTTTTCCAAATTGTCCGGCTGCACATATCCACTGAGGTAGTTGAACACTTTGGTGGCGTCGCGCCCAAGGGCCGCGTCACAAGTGAAGAACGACAGGTCCGTGTAAATGCGGGCGGTGATGGGGTGGTAGTTGCCCGTGCCGTAATGCGTGTAGGTCACCAGTTTGTCGCCTTCGCGGCGCACCACGGTTGAGATTTTGGCATGCGTTTTCAGGTCCATAAACCCGTAAACAACATGCGCACCAGCGCGTTCCAGCCGCCGCGATTGGCGAATATTGGCGGCCTCATCAAAACGCGCCTTGAGTTCGACCAATGCGGTGACAGATTTGCCATCTTCGGCCGCCTCACAAAGCGCTTCTACGATGGGGGATTTCTTGGACGTGCGGTACAGCGTTTGTTTGATCGCGACGACATCGGGGTCGCGGGCAGCTTGTTTCAGGAATCGCACGACCATGTCGAAGGTTTCATAGGGATGATGCAGCAGCATGTCTTTTTGGCGAATGGCGGCAAACATATCACCGTCATGATCTTGTACACGTTCAGGAACGCGTGGTGCGAAGGGCGGCCACAACAGATCGGGGCGTGCATCCAACACCAGCTCTTTGATGTCGGCCATGCCAATCACGCCATCAATTTCGACGACTTCGTCATCTGTGACGTGGAGTTCATCCATGATGAGGCGACGTAGCCCTTTGGGCGCGCCCGCAGACACCCGCATGCTGACAACTTCACCGCGACGCCGGCGTTTCAGTGCGACTTCAAACTCGCGCACAAGGTCTTCGGCTTCATCTTCGACTTCAAGGTCGCTGTCGCGCAGCACACGAAATGCACAAGACCCTTTGATTTTGTAGCCCGGAAATAGCCCGTCGAGGTTGTCCATCAGCAACTCCTCAAGGGGCAAGAAGCGGTGGCCATCCTTAGACGGGCAGGCGATGTAGCGGTCAATTTGGGCTGGCACGGGCAGCAAAGCACGCAACGCGCGTTTGTCTTTGCGGCGTTCCAGTTCCAATGCCAATGCGAAGCCTTCGTTTGGCAGGAACGGGAAGGGGTGGGCAGGATCAATCGCAAGCGGCGACAGCACGGGGAAGACTTGGCGAAAGAACAGGTCTTTCAGGTGGTCGCGGTCTTCGTCGCAAAGGTCATCACGTTTGAGGATCGAGATGTTTTCACGCACCATTTCCGCGTGCAGGTCAGTGAAAACTTCTTGCTGGCGTGCCAACAGGCTGCGGGTGTTTTCGTCAATCAGCGACAGCTGTTCTTCTGCGGTCAGTCCATCCATTGACGGAGGCGCGTTGCCAGCATGTGCAAGTTCGCGCAATCCCGCGACGCGCACGGTATAAAACTCATCCAAATTGGTGGCTGAGATCGACAGGAACCGCACCCGTTCTAACAGTGGAATGCGCGGGTTCTCGGCTTCTTCCAGCACACGCCAATTGAAGCCAAGCCAGCTGAGCTCACGGTTAAAGAACCGCGAGGGACCGCTCATATCGCCATCCACAACAGTTGCGTCCGGGAAATCGGCCTTGAGGAAGTCTGCCTGTGTCATCAGTGTCTTGTGCCAGTTGTTTGTGTCAGCAAGGTGACACTATCCCTCATCCAAGGGCAGTGTGTCCAGCACTGCGCGCACGAAAGGGCGCGAGAGAGGTTTGGATTGGGCCAAGGCCTCACGGTCCAACCTGTCCACGATGTTGCGCAGCGTATCAAACGAGCGGGGCAAATGTTTGATGAGGTAGGCCACGGCATCCGGTGCTGGGGCGAGTTGGCGATCGGCGAAATGTTTTAGTAGAACAGCCGTGAGAAGTGCGTCGTCAGGGTTTTCGATGGTCACGGTGGTTGCGGCGGACAAACGGCTGGCCAGATCGGGAAGGGCGATGTCCCAGCGGGACGGGGGCGTTTTACCTGTTATCAGCAGCGCGTGCGCATCCCTGCGCAGGGCGTTGTGGGCGTGAAACAACCACTCTTCGCGCGTAGCATCGAGTGTATCGACGTCCTCAATGACAAGCGTGCCAGACGGGAGCGGAGTTTGTGCCGTGATGTCTTTGGCATTAAGAACCGCCGCACCCGTTCGGGATGCAAAGACGCGTGCGAGGTGGGTTTTGCCTGAGCCGGCGGGGCCGATCAACGCGAGTTTGTGATCCGGCCACGTCGCAGGTGTTTGCAGCAGTGCATAAGCCAATTCATTGGCGCTGGAGACAAAAAAGTCCTGCGCTTCTAGCCGCACATTTGCGGGCAGATCAAAGGCCAGTTGGCGCGCCATGTCTTAGGTGTCCTTACCGATATGGCCTTTGTAAAGTTGGCCAGACTTGTATTCGCCAATCAAGAATCGCGCCAAAACGCCGATGATTGCAGCGACAGGGACGGCCACCAGCATTCCGACGAACCCGAACAGGCTGCCGAACACGGCAAGCGCAAGGATCAGCCAGACAGGGTGCAAGCCAACGGAGCTTCCGACCAGTTTTGGTGTCAGAATGTTGCCTTCAAAGAATTGGCCGAAAGCGAAGACGGCGGCGACGATCGCTATACGCAGCCAGTTAACACCAAGCTCGATTGTTTCACCGTCAACAACTTCTGTTCCGCCCCACCATTGAAACAGCGCCAGACCAATTGCTAAAACGCCACCCACAAGAGCGCCGATATAAGGGATGAATGAAATCAGCCCCGCGATGAAGCCAACGATAAGCCCGAAATTCAGCCCCGCAATCATTAGGGCAACCGCGTAATAGGTGCCAAGGATCAGGCACACAGTGCCTTGGCCGCGAATGAACGATGCGAGTGTATTGTCGATCTGGCTGGCGAGTTTGCGCACCGTTTCTTGATGATCGCGCGGCAGAAGGTCGTCAATTTGGGCGACCATACGGTCCCAATCCATCAACATATAAAACGTCACAACGGGTACGATCACCAATAGGACCACAATGTTAATGATGCCCTGCGCCGAACTCACCAGCGCTGCCACAACATCACCGCTACGCGATTGAATAGCGTTGCCAAGACCAACAAGCTGGTCCGTCAAAAAGCTGCCTTGCAGATTGAGGTTTGGGAAGCGCATCGTGAGCCAGTCCTTTATGGCTTCCCATGTTTGCGGCAGGTCCTGAATGATTTGGCCGATCGTGGTGATGAGTTGGCCCAACTGCCCGATCAGCGTTGGCACGACGAGCAGAAAAACAAGGAAGAACAATAGGATAGCGCACAGCGTGATGATGACGGTGGCCATCACGCGGCTTTGGCCCCAAGCCTCTAGGCGGTCTGCGATTGGGTCAAGGAAATAGGCGATTGCACCGCCCAAAATGAACGGCGTCAGCACAGTACCAAGCGCCCACAGCAGAAATATGAGTATGCCTGCGACCAGGCCCCAGTATTGGAACTGTTTTTGTGATGGTAGGGCCATTTCGCCTCTCGGTGCTGCTGGTGCAATGCTTGAGGTCTTAACTGGCGCACGCGACGCGACATTGCAAGATTTCAAGCGAAGAAAGCCCCGCGACGGGGCAGGCCCGCCTTGCTCTTGGGCGGGGGGCTGACTAAACCGATACCAACCTTATTTGAAAGTGATCACATGCTTCTCAGCCGCTATTTTCTGCCCGTCCTCAAGGAATCCCCACGGGATGCCACAATCGTCAGCCACCAGTACATGTTGCGTGCGGGGATGATTAAGCAATCCAGCGCGGGCATCTATTCGTGGCTACCGCTGGGTTTCAAAGTACTGAAGCGCATTGAGCAGATTGTGCACGAAGAACAAGAACGCGCAGGGCACGTGGCGATGTTAATGCCAACGATCCAATCGGCGGATCTGTGGCGTGAAAGCGGGCGCTATGACGATTACGGCGATGAGATGTTGCGCATCACGGATCGCAACAAAAACGATCTGCTGTATGGCCCGACCAATGAAGAACTGGTCACCGACATCTTCCGCAGCCATGTGGCGAGCTATAAGTCCTTGCCGCTGACGTTGTACCATATCCAGTGGAAATTCCGTGATGAACGCCGCCCGCGCTTTGGGGTGATGCGGGGCCGTGAATTCTATATGAAAGACGGCTATAACTTTGATCTGAGCAAAGAAGACGCGCTGCACGCTTATAACCGCCACCTCGTGTCCTACCTGCGCACATACGAGCGCATGGGGCTTCAGGCGATCCCGATGCGTGCGGACGGTGGACCGATTGGCGGCGATTAC
>JAHBAO020000020.1 GCA_018500065.2 Octadecabacter sp.
GATGCCCGGTGTACCGGCCTCGAATTTCATCGGTGCGTCGTTGTAGATGACGTGGTCTTTGTGAACTTCGCGGATCATGTCACCGCCCCCAAGGAACGGGCGCATTTCGGCCATACGTTCAGCGCGAATATAGATCGCGCCGGACCCAGACGGGCCGTAAAGTTTGTGGCCGGTGATCGGGTAAAAATCACAGCCCAAGTCTTCGACATTAACAGGCATATGAACCGCGCCTTGCGATCCATCAATCAACGTCGCAATGCCCTTTTCACGGGCGGCATGGCAGATGGCTTTCACATCAACAACTGTGCCCAGCACATTGGACAGCTGGGTTACGGCAATCAACTTCGTGCGTGGCGTCACCGCATCCAGTACCTTTTGTGGGTCCAAATCGCCATTGGCGTCCACATCAACCCAGACCAGTTTCACGCCCATACGTTCGCGCAGGAAATGCCACGGCACGATATTGGCATGGTGCTCCATGACGCTAAGGATGATCTCGTCCCCCTCGCCCATATTTTCCATCGCCCAACCGTAGGCCACGGTGTTGATGCCCTCGGTCGTGCCAGAGTTCAGCACAATCGTGTTTTCGTCAGACGCGCCAAGGAACTTCGCAATCGTCCCGCGCACACCTTCGTATTTTTCAGTCGCCAAGTTGGACAGATAATGCAGCCCGCGATGCACGTTGGCGTACTCAGACGCATAGGCGGTGTTGATTGCGTCGATCACGACCTGCGGCTTTTGCGCAGACGCACCGCTATCAAGGTACACCAGTGGCTTGCCATTCACTTCACGCGACAAAATCGGGAAGTCCGCACGGACAGCAGCGACATCAAAACTCATAGTTCATTTCCAATCGACAATGGCACGATCGTGCCTTCTGGCGCCAAGCCAAGGATGGTTGCCCCAAAGACAATCGCCATAAACAGCGCAAACGTTGAAAGGACCGCCACCCAAGCTGAGCGTCCAAGGCTTTCGAATGCGTGACCGACATTCACCGCATGCCCAAGCCCCCGCAGCGCGACATAGAACGCCACGAGCAACAGCCCGAACGCAAAGATCGGCAAGATAATATCGGTCAAGTAAACGGCGACAAATAGAGCCGTGACAACCATTTGCAACACGGCTGTTACACCGAAAATATCAGCCAGATCGCCTTGCCCGCCCATTCGTTGACCAACCCAGAACAACGCAAAGCTGCCACCGATACCGGTGAGCACGGCGATAAGCCCCTGCGCAAACGGGCCTGTACGTTCCATTTGCAATCCCTGCGTTTCTGACAGCGGCAGGATAATGTCGGGTGAACCGATCATGATGTAATGGGTACCTGCAGCCGCCGCAGACACGACACCCGCGAGCACGATCATCAGGATCGAGACTTCCAGCGGAAGCTTGGCAGATTTTACCAACTCAAATGCCAGCCGCGGATTGCGAACGGTCAGTTTGGTCCATTCCCAAAGGCTGGCGAAAGAAAGGTCCATCAGTCCGTCCTACTCGTCTCAATCAACCCGCAGACCCAAAACCACACCAACACGGCAAGCCAAAGCGCGCCTATCATAACCGTTCCGGGATGATGCGCCCCATTGAACCCAACAAGGAGCCCGTAAAACAGGGCCAAAGGCGTGGCCGCAAGCCACCCCCAAAATACCGCCAATCGTGCGCCATAAGCCGTCGCATTTTTGCGCAACAGATAGGTCAGCGCGAACGCCGCGAACGCCAACGCGTAAAACCCCAGCGGCCATAACGTAAGCCAAGAGATAAACGCATAGACCATATCGCGCTGGAAATTCCCGCCCTCAAAGACGGCGTTGCGTTGCAGCGCAGGCAAATAGGACACGAACACAATGAAACAGCCAATCATCAACCACGCAATCGCGCGGTCTTCGCGTTGGCCCATTGCGTAAAGGCCCCGCACCACTTGGCGCGGGGCGCGATACATGCGCACGATATCGCGGCTAACCGGCATCAGCGCGCGCGGCGCGCCAGCCAACCTTCAAGGCGTTCAAGAATGCCCTCAGCCAGCGTTTCGTCTTCGATTTCTTCCAATGCTTCGGCAAGGAACGCCAGAACCAGTAGATCCGTTGCTTCGGCCTTTGGAACACCGCGAGATTGCAGGTAGAACATCGCATCCTCGTCAATCGCGCCCGTCGTTGACCCGTGCGAGCAAATGACATCATCGGCGTAAATCTCAAGCTCGGGCTTGGCGAGGAACTGGCTGTCATCATCAAGCAACAACGACTGACTGATCTGATAGCCATCCGTCTTTTGCGCGTCCTTTTTCACAAGGATCTTACCCTGAAACACGCCAGTTGCCCCGTTGCGCAGCACCTTTTTGAACACCTGACGGCTTTCGCAATTCACCGCGTCATGGGTGATGAAAACTGTGTCATCATGATGGAAATCCTTGCCGTCTCCGACACAGGCACCAGCGACATGCGCAATTGCGTCATCGCCAGTAAGTTCAATCACACATTCGTTGCGCGTCAGCACACCGTTCATTGTCAGCGTGAAAGACTTAAACGCTGACTCAGTGCCAAGACGTGTGAAAATACCCGTTACCGCGCGGCGTTCATGGTCGCGACCCTGAACGCGGACGTGGTGGAACTTCGCACGGTCTGCCACTTCAACTTCCAACGATTTATTGAAACGCGCCGCAGCCGGACCCGTTTCTAAAAGAGTCATTTCAGCACCCTCCTCCAGCTTAATGCAATGGTGGAGGGTCGCATCGGAAGTCTCTGATTTATGGAGATAAACCAAATTAACAGGCTTGCGCGTTTTGCCGGTTACATGGATCACAACACCATCGGTTGCAAAGGCTGTGTTCAATGCTGCAAGCGGGCGTTGAACCGCATCTTGGCCGCGTGTTTCAAGAACGCCGTAAAGGTCCTTTGCCCAATGGATGTCTTTGTCCGCCACATCTGCCAAACGCTCTATCTTAAGACCCTCAAGCGCAAAAACATCGGATGCGTCAGCGTCAAAAACGCCGTCGACAAAGACAATCTTCAGGCTGTCGACGTCGGCCCAAAGTGGCCCTTCGTCGTTGTGAAAGAGCGCGGCTTTCGGCGCATCAAGTTGCACCAAACTGTCCGGCTTGGTGAACTTCCAATACTCGTCGCGCCCATGTGGAAGGCCCATTTCACGGACCCGCGCAAGTGCATCCGCGCGGGCGTCATTGGCCCATGCCGCGCCCTTTGGCAGTGCACGATCCGCCAGAAACGCCTCGGTCACGTCCTGCTTTATTTGCAGCATTTTGCTCGACTGGGCCATTAGGCCACCTCTGCTAGAATGTCGGCGTAACCGTTGTTTTCAACTTCCAACGCAAGCTCGGGTCCGCCGGTTTTCACGATACGACCATCGGCCATGATGTGCACGACATCCGGCTTAATATGGTCCAGAAGGCGTTGATAATGCGTGATAACCAAGAACCCACGGCCCTCGTCTCGCAGGGCGTTTACACCCTCTGACACCAATTTCATCGCATCCACGTCTAGACCGGAATCTGTTTCATCCAAGATGCACATCTTTGGCTCAAGCATGGCCATCTGCAAAATCTCGTTGCGCTTTTTCTCACCACCAGAGAACCCAACGTTGACCGGGCGCTTGAGCATTTCTGCGTCGATCTTCAGCGTCTTGGCTTTTGCGCGGATCACCTTCAGGAACTCACCCGCCGACATTTCTTCTTCACCGCGTGCTTTGCGCTGTGCGTTTACCGCTGTGCGCAAGAATGTCATGTTGCCAACGCCGGGGATTTCAACAGGGTATTGAAACGCAAGAAACAGGCCCGCGGCGGCGCGTTCTTCGGCTTCCATATCCAGCAATTCTTCGCCGTCCAATGAAGCGGAACCACCCGTGACTTCGTATCCGCCCTTGCCGGACAACACATAAGACAGCGTGGATTTACCGGACCCATTCGGACCCATGATCGCGTGTACCTTGCCCGGTTCAACAGTCAGGTTCACACCCTTAAGTATCTGCTTGTCTTCTTCTTCAAGTTTGACGTGCAAGTCTTTGATTTCCAGCATTTTAGTCTCTTTCCATAGCAATTGAGAGGGCACGCGAAACCGCGGCCCTCTGCATCAGATTAAATGTAAATTTCAGTGTTAGGTCAGCAGGCTTGCGCTTGCCAACATGTCGGCAATCCAGCTCTGCGGGTAAAAACGTGCGTAAACTTCCGGCGCAAGCGCAACCAAGTCGCCCTCGAACAGAACCGCGCCCAAGAAGCCGGCCATCTGTAGCGGCACCGTTTGTTTGGACCGCAGGCCCAAAACGAA
>JAHBAO020000316.1 GCA_018500065.2 Octadecabacter sp.
TCCAAGCATCAGCATGGCGGGCGTCACGACCAGCGTTAGGATCGTCGCGATCACCAAACCGCCCGCGATCGCCGATGACAACTCCGTCCACCACTGCGTTGATGGCGCACCGTAAACGATGTCTCGGGTGAAGAAGTTGAGGTTGAGGCCGATTACCATCGGCATCAGCCCCAGCGCCGTTGTCACAGACGTCAAAATCACAGGGCGCAAACGCTGCGCCCCCGTGCGCAACGCGGCCTCAAGTGGGGATTGCCCCGCTTTTTTGAGGTCATTGAATGTGTCGATCAACACGATGTTGTTGTTCACCACAATCCCCGCCAAAGCGATGACGCCAATACCGCCCATGACCACACCAAACGGGCGTCCCGTCACCAGAAGGCCAAGCAAGACGCCGGCAATCGAAAAGACAATTGCGCTCATGACAACAAAGGCTTGGTAGAAGTTGTTAAACTGGATCACGAGGATGACGAACATCAAGAAAATCGCCGTGATAAAGGCACCCACAAGGAAGATCATGCTTTCGGCCTGATCTTCGGCTTCACCGGCAAAGCTAAACGCCACACCCTCAGGAAGCTCCGCTGCATTGAGCGCGGCGGTAAGTGCGACGACCTGATCGTTGACCAGCACATCGGGCGAAACATTCGCCTCGATTGTCGCGACACGTTTTTCATCAATGCGCCGGATAACACCTGTGCGGTCGGTCGGCGCAAAGGTCACGAAATTCGAGATCGGCACAAGGCCGGACGTCGTCGGGACGCGCAGGCTGCCCAGTTCAGCAAGCGAGCGTTCTTCGCGCGGAAAGCGCACACGAATGTCCAAGGATCCGTCGATATCACCGGGGCGATAGTCCGCGACCGTGATCCCCTGGGTCAACAACTGTACCGCTTGCCCAAGCAAACTGACGTCCGCCCCAAACCGCGCCGCTTCTGCGCGGTTCACGAGGATCGAAACCTCAACACCGGGGACGGGGCGCGTATCAGTAACGTCTGTAAAGCCGCCCATGCGATCCATGATGTCGCGCACCTGTTGCACAGCTTCGCTTTGAACATCGGGGTTCTGGGCGGTGATTTGCGAGTTCACCGGCTTGCCCGCCGATGGGCCGCCGCTTTCAGTTTGCACCTGCACATCGATGCCGGCGATGTCGGCCACGCTTTCGCGGATATCGACGCCGATTTCAGCGGCCGTGCGGCGCGTGTCCCACGGCATCAGTTCCAATTGCAGCGTGCCGATGGTTTCCTCGTCGCCTTGCCCCGCGCTCATGGTGGATTGGGCATAGATGCTGGCAATCTCGTCATACCCAAGCAGGCGGTCTTCCACGGCGCGCACCAATGCGTCGCGCTCAAAGATTGAGAAGTTGTCACGCGCACGCACTTGGACCTGCATGAAATCAGGCTCGATTTCTGGGAAGAAGGTAACGCCTTTGCCGAATTGCCCATAAAGGCTGAAACCACCGAGCAGCAATGCGATGGCAAGAAACAACGTCGCGGCAGGGCGCATAATGGCCCAATGCAGAACCCGCACATACGCCCCTGTAAACCCGCCCATGTCGCGCGGATCGCCCGTTTCGGCGGCATGAAGTGCTGCTTTGGCTTTGGCGGATTGTGTTTGTCGTTTGCCGATCAAGCCCCCGACAACCGGTATAAAGATAAGCGCCATGAACAACGACGCCGAGAGCGTGAAGATCACGGTGATGGGCAAATACTTCATGAACTCGCCAACCATGCCCGACCAAAACAGCAGCGGGAAAAACACCGACAGGGTCGTCGCGGTCGATGCGATAATGGGCCATGCCATGCGTTTGGCGGCGAAGGAATAGGCCTCTTTGGGCGCTGCCCCTTCCTGCAATTTCCTGTCCGCCAGTTCGGTGGTCACAATGGCCCCGTCTACCAGCATTCCGACCACAAGGATCAGCGCGAACAGCACAATGATGTTCATGGAATAATCCAAGGACCAAAGTGCAATCACACCGGCAAAGAACGCACCCGGAATAGACAAGCCCACAAGGATCGCCGAGCGCGTACCAAGTGCGAACACAATCACGATCATCACAAGGATCACGGCGGCAATGACGTTGGCTTCAAGGTCGCTGAGCAAGTCTTCGACCGTCTTGGATTGGTCCTGCAGAAAGGCGACTTCGATGTTGTCTGGCCAATCCGCCTGCAATTCAGCGACGACCGCTTTCACGGCTGCAACTGTTTCAATGATATTCGCACCGGATCGCTTCGTGACTTCCAAGGCCAAAGCAGGCTGGCCGTTGATGCGTGCGAACGAACTTGGGTCTTCAAATGTACGTCGGATCGTGGCGACATCCCCGAAGGTTACAACAGCATTGCCGCGCACCTTTACGGGCATCGCCATGACGTCTTCGAGGTCTTCAATCAGCCCCGGAACCTTAAGCACGATGCGCCCGGATCCGGTTTCAATCGCGCCAGCGGCAATCAGCCTATTGTTGCGTTGGATTTGGCCGATAAGTTCGTCAAACGACAGGTTGTAGGTTTGAAAAACCGTCGGGTCGATCAGCACTTCAAGGAACTCAAACCGCTGTCCGCCAACGCTGACTTCCAGCACGCCAGGCAACCCTTCGATTTCTTCCTGCATTCTGTCGGCCAAATTGTTCAAGGTCCGTTCGGGAACAGGGCCGGACAGAATTGCGGTTATGATCGGGAAGAGGGCAGTGTTGATTTCGGTGATGGTGATGTCGCGGGCATCATCCGGCAAATCACCCTGCGCGCGATCGGCAGCCTCGCGCACCTTGTCCAGTGCCTCCGCCGTGTCGCCACCGGCGCTGAATTCCAATTGGATACTGGCAAAGCCTTCGGTGGCATCCGAATTCATGCTTTGAAGGCCAGCAATGGTCGCAAATTCGGTTTCCATCGGCTCTAGCAACAGGCGTTCCGCATCCGTTGGGCTGATGCCGTCCAGACCCGTGGAGACGTAAAAGAACGGCAACGGGATTTCCGGATTGGCCTCTTTCGGGATCGCGCTATAGGCGTAAGCCCCGACCGTAAGGATCATCAAAAGTGCCATGACCACAACGCGAGAGCGCGAAAAGGCGGCGTCAATAAGCGTGTACATCAGCTTTGTTCCCCAGCGCTTGGCGCGACGGTTTCTGTCGCATTCACAAAGCCTTGTCCGACGGTGATGATGTCGACGCTATCCGGCAATCCGGTGACCCAGATGCCGTCGATCTGCGCTTTGACGATTTGGATCGGGTAGAATTCCACGATGTCGTCGCTGTTCACGGTTTTCACGCCCAGATCACCTTCGGTGCTAAGGGACACGATGGACGGGGACAAGAAATGCGCTGTCGCTTCGCCTGTCGGGATAATCACTTCGGCGGAAATGCCCGCGGGGATCGCGCCGTCGTCGTTTTCGACTTCGACTTCGGCCAAAAACGTGCGGGTTTCGGCGGCAGCAGATGTGCCAACAAATGTGACCGTGCCCATGCGTTCTTCACCGGTGATAAAACGCACTGTCGCGGGCTGGCCGACGGACAGACGTGTCAGGGATTGCTGTGGCACCTGAATGGCAACCGTCAGCGGCGTGATATCCACCAGACGGCCAACCTCCGTTCCGGCAGACACAAATTCCCCTTCATCAAGGTCGAGTGTTTCAATGCGCCCATCAAAGGGTGCCGTGATCGTCAGCGCATCGGCGGCCTGTTCAATCGCTGTCACTTCGGCCTGCACCGAGGCCAAACTTGCGCGGGCGTCCACCACGCGGTCCGCTGTTGCGACCCCGCGTTCAAGCAGTTGTTGTGCATTCTGAAGCTCACGCTCAGCGCTGGCGAGGTCTTCGGCCACGCGATTAGCGTCGGCTTGGTTCCGTGTGGGATCAAAGCGTGCAATGATATCGCCCGCAGAAACATCCTGCCCTTTGCGCACCAAAACTTCGGCGATATCGCCTGAGGTTTCGGCCCGCATCATTGTATCTCGGTCGGGCTGCGCTTGCCCTTCGGCCTGATAAAACTGGGTGACGACTTCTGCGACAGATGTCTCAACGGCGACTGCGATGGGTTTGAGTTCTTCGCGTGCAACAGGTGCGTCGGTGTCCTCGGATGGGAGGACAAAGCCGCTGCCCATCCAACCAACGATGACCAGAACCAAGATACCCGCAAACCAAGTGGATCGCGACGCACCCTTGTCGGATGTAAACGTAAGGCGCTCGGGCGCATCATTGACGGGCGTCGACGTCTCGTGCGCAGCTGTGTCCTGCGAAGTCTTTGCCTTCGCCTTGGTGGTTTTCTTGGGCGTATTTGTCATCTGGTTTGTCCTTTGGGGCTGCGCGCAACCGCGCGGCCTTTGGTTCTATTTGGTGTTGAGTTCAGCCAAAGCAAGCGCGACGGCGGCATCCATTGATGCATAAAAATCTGCGTAGGCCGTCAGACGGCTGACAGCATCCGCATTTGCGGGCAGGGCACTAATGGTTTGCGCAATCTCGTCTCTGGTGGCGCGCGTTCGCTTTTGGATACCCTCAAGCATTGTGGCGTACGGGTTTGGCGCGAGCTGGAAATAGTCTTGCCGTTCACCGGGTTTCGCAACGCGTTTGACAAGGCCACGTTCTTCAAGGAGCCGAATACTGGTGCTGATGCTGGCGCGGCTGACCTGCAATTTGGTCGCAAGATCACCAAAGGACACCATTGAGCCATCATAGATCAAAAGCCCAAAGACACGGCCCGCGATACGCGGCAGCCCTTCGGCCTGCGTAATCAGTCCGGTCTTTTCAATGAAGTCCGCGCGAACGGCCTCTTGTGTTGTGTCATCTGACATACCGGTTTCCTCGTCGTTGAGGGGGCGGTATCCGACTTTGATCTGTTCTGTCAAGTTTGTTCGGTTTTGACTGAACAAAACGTAACGTCAGGCTGGCAACACAATACCGAAGCAGCTTTCTGCTTGAGAAAAGGGGGGGGTAAATGGTGGGCGACCCTGGAATCGAACCAGGCGTGCGTTTCCGCGAGAGAGTTACAGTCTCCTGCCACACCTTGCGGCCTGACGCCCACTGGCGGCGTGAATAGCTTTGGGTCTGGGGGCCGTCAACCTCAATTCTGCGCTGCACCTTGCGGTTTTTGCCCAAGCCGACCATGAGGGGGCAAGGACAAAGGAAAACACCATGAAAAAACCGACTTGGGTTGTTGAAAAAGAACGCAACAAACGCATCGCCGCCAATGAAACCGTTTGGCTGTTTGGTATTCATGCGGTGCGGGATGCGCTTTTGAACCCCGCGCGGGAAAAACTGCGGTTTGTGGTGACAAAGAACGCGTTTGATCGCCTTGGTGATGCAGTTCAGCATGGGCCTGAGCCAGAAATGAGCGATCCGCGCCGATTTGCAGCACCAATTGATCCGCAATCAGTCCACCAAGGGGCCGCCCTTGAAGTGAAGCCATTGGATTGGGGCAAAATCGAAGACCGCTGCATGGGCGACGGGGTGAACCCGCCACGCGTGCTGTTGTTGGACCGCGTGACGGACCCGCACAATGTCGGTGCGATTCTGCGCTCTGCCGAAGTATTCGGAGCCCAGGCCGTGGTCGCGATGAGCCGTCACGCCGCGCCTGAAACCGGCGCTTTGGCGAAGACGGCCAGTGGCGCGATGGAACGTCAGCCCTATTTGCGCGTGCGCAACTTGGCTGATGCGATCGTGGAACTGCAAGGCATGGGGTATTTGGTGCTTGGTCTTGATGGTGAGGCTGATCAGACCATTGAACAGGTGGTTGAAGGCAAACGAGACCGTGCAATTGCACTGGTGTTGGGGGCCGAAGGTCCGGGCTTGCGCGAAAAGACGAAAGAAACATGCGACGCTTTGGTGAAGATCGACTTTGCCGGTGAATTTGGGTCCCTCAACGTCTCGAATGCGGCGGCGGTAGCCCTATATGCAAGTAGAGCAACGTAAACCGGAGAGACTATGCCAGCCCGAAAGATAGCGACTTGTTGTTATTGCGGCACGCGTGCTGCGTTGGTTTTGGGCGGATCCGAGCGACATGAGTTGATGTGTTCAAGCTGCGGTGCGCCGCTGCATGACCTTAAGATGTTACCGAAAGCTGCCGTGCAGGGCACCGCGCGTGCCGTCACGCCCGCCCGCCCGACACCTAAACCTACCCACCCCAAACAGCCACGCCCAAGGCCGCGTAAGGCGAAAAAATACAAGAAACGCAAAGGGTTGATGCGGCATCTTGTTGAGGAAATTTGGGATGAAATCGAAGATATCTTTGATTGAAACAATTGCGCACGGCCTGTCACAGATTGGCGAGGTGGGTATTTTTACGCACTCCAATGCGCCAAATAGGGTTCAACGCAATTGAAGTCATGGAGCCCCGATGCTGACACGCCGCATGTTACTAAGCGCTGCCGCTGCCGCCCCAGCAGCCGCTATTTTCACCCGTCCTGCGATGGCAGCAGAGCCAAGTGTCTTTGCGGTTGATGGCGTCGCCATTCGTGGCGCGGATCCGGTTGCCTTCTTCACGGACGCGGCGCCGGTGATCGGCAGCGCTGACCATGCATTGATGTGGGAAGGCGCGACGTGGCATTTTGCCAGCGCTGACAACATGGAACTGTTTATGGCCAACCCCACGTCCTATGCGCCGCAGTATGGTGGCTATTGTGCTTTTGCGATGTCGAAGGGGTATTTGGCAACGTCTGTTCCGGAGGCCTGGACCGTACATGACGGCAAGCTTTACCTGAATTATTCGGTGAATGTGCGGCAGGTTTGGTCGGAAGATATTCCGGGAAACATTGGACGAGCCGACATGCAATGGCCCGCAATTCTGGGCTAGAGCCTGTGATCACGTTTACCTGATCTCCCTTTAAGCGCGTGCTTTCACATCTATATCTGGAATGTAAGCAGGGCTGGAACCCCCTTGCACAAACGACTGTCCCTCGTTCCGAACTTCGCGCTCGGTTCATTCCGGGCGCCTTTTTTATGGTGAACAAATCGGTTAAAGAGGCCGCATGTACAGTGATAAGA
>JAHBAO020000308.1 GCA_018500065.2 Octadecabacter sp.
ACGGGGCCGATTTGCCCTGTCACGCGCGCGCGGTAGACCAGAATGCCCTCGGTCACGCGCATCACGTAGTTGCGGGTTTCGCGAAACGGGATGTGTTCGATCCAGTCGATCACGTCCACTGGATCAGGGTTTAGGATGCTGCGGCGCGGATCGCCGCGTTCGTCCATCCATGATTTCGGGCGTCTTGGGCCTGCATTGTAGCCTGCGGCGATCATCACCGGACTATCGCCAAATTCACGGGTAAGAAACGCAAGATATTCAGAGCCGAGTACCGCGTTATAGGCCCAGTCAGTCGTCAGCCGCGCACGACCATAAGGCAGGTCGAGCCACCCCGCGACTTCCTCTGCGGTGGTGGGCATCAGTTGCATCAGGCCCAGCGCGCCGACGCTGCTGCCAGCATCGATGCGGAATTCGGATTCTTGGCGGGCAATGGCCAGCGCGAGAGCGGGTTCGACGGGGATGTCCATCTGCGCCATCGGGTGAATGGGGAAGTAAGCGTCCTGCACAATAAGATCCCCGCGCACCGCAGTTTTGGCGATCAGGACGGTATAAAACGGTTCTTCCATGTCCATGAACATCGCGCCGAATTGCCCGATTTCTTGACGCGACATGGACTGCGCGGCGTCGCGAAAGAACAGAACGGCGAGGCCACGTTCGCCCGCCCCAAGAAGGGCTAGGCCCGCTCGCACCAGTTCGTTGTTCAAGACTGGGCTGGTGCGCCAATCGCCAAAGTCTTCGCCCCCGACCAAATCGGGGTTCATGGTCAGGCCCAGACGTTCGGCGGAGAGCAAACCATAAAAAGACGTCTGATGTTGCGCGCCCGCTTGGAAGGCTGCGATTGCCGCTTCGGCGTTGCCTAGCCCCTCATGTGCGCGGCCCAACCAGTAACCCGCGCGTCCTTTGGAGATGGGCGAAGCGACGGCGCCGTCGAAGCGGCTGAAATGGATGAGCGCGAGGTCGTAGTCTTTGAAATACGTAAGCGCGATATAACCCGACAGCCATTCAAGATCCGCGTAATTGTTTTCATCTGGGGCGATGAAATGGTCGGATGCGAAGGCATAGGCGAGGTCGATATTGCCTTCGCGCATGTGCCAGCGGGCAAGCGTGCGCCGCCAAGAGCCCCAGCGCCACGGAATGCCCAAACGATCCGCGCTTGTCGATTGAGCCGTCAGGATGATGCTGGCTTGGGTCCAGTCGCCACGATCCGCGAACCAATTGAAACGGTCGTAGTGCAGGCCGGGGTTGTCTCTCAAACCCTCTGGGATCAGGTCCTCGCGGGCGTTGATGTCACTAGAACGGCCAATAATTGCGATGCGCGCGCGTGTCAGGGCGCGCGGCCCCTCGTCCAAAAGCGGCAAAACATTGCTGGCGTCTGTCGTACGCCAACGCCAAAGCAGCATATCAGCGCGGGCCTCATGATAGGGGGCGACGACGTTTGGGTAGGCGTTGATAATCGCTTGGTGGCTCGAGGTCGTCAGGGCGTCGTTTGTCCAGACGTCAATTAGCATCGCTTCGGCTTCATCGCGGCGGCCATCGGCGATCAGGGCATTTGCGAAGGCAACGGCCCCCTGTCCGGTTTCGATGTCAGCGCCATCAAAGAAGCGGAGAGCATCAAGCGTTGAAACGTTTTCATCAATGGCGCGTTCGGCATTTGCGCGGATGCGGCTGTTGCCGGGCCAGTTGGGGCGACGGTCAAGAAAGTCAGTGAAACTGGCGAAGGGGGCGTCTGTATCGCTGTCGCGAAAATAGACCCATTCCAGAAGGTCTTTTTCGACGTCTGTGCCATTCACGAAGCTTGGGGTCGCGTCTTCGTTGTCCCCTAGGGATGCAAGAGCGTCCGAGAACCCCTCATCATCTGACGAGTCTTGCGCCCAAACAGGCACAGCCAGCAGCCATCCGGCCAGTGCTGAAACGACGATTGCTTTCATTACGGTTCGTATCCTTCCCGCCCCAGTCTAGGCGTCTTCAAGCCACATAGGTAGTTTATCCCATGCGTCGTGCAACTCACAAACTTGGCAAAGGCAGAAAACCCCACTAGAGACGCGTATGTTAACGGGCCAATTCCGGCCCCCTTATAAGGATGCGTATCATGATCAAAGGGTCTCTCCCTGCTCTTGTCACGCCGTTCACGAACGGCCAGCTGGATCTCGATACGTTGAAAAAACTTGTGCAGTGGCATGTGGATCAAGGGTCGCACGGGTTGGTTCCCGTGGGCACGACTGGCGAATCCCCCACATTGAGCCATTCCGAGCATGATAAAGTTGTGGAAACCGTTGTTGAGGCTGCGGCTGGGCGATTTCCGATTGTGGCTGGTGCCGGGTCGAATAACACCGCCGAAACGGTGCGGCTGGTGAAGGCTGCGAAAGCGGCTGGTGCGGATGCCGCCTTGGTCGTGACGCCGTACTACAACAAACCAACACAACGCGGGTTGATCGCGCATTTTACGGCCGCTGCGGATTGTGGTTTGCCGATTGTGATTTACAACATCCCGGGTCGGTCTGTGGTTGATATGACACCAGAAACGATGGGTGAGTTGGCCAAGCATGAGATGATCATGGGCGTGAAAGACGCGACGGGTGATCTGGCGCGTGTTCCAAACCAGCGCTTGTCCTGTGGTTCTGATTTCGTTCAGGTTTCTGGTGAAGATCCAACGGCGATAGGGTTTAACGCACAGGGCGGCGTAGGCTGTATTTCGGTTACGGCCAACGTGGCGCCTGCGCTTTGTGCGCAGATGCAGAACGCAACTTTGGCTGGGGATTATGCGAGCGCATTGGCGATCAATGACCGTTTGATGCCGCTGCATAAGGCAATCTTTACAGAGCCCGGTCTGGTCGGCGCGAAGTACGGCATGTCCTTGCTTGGGATGTGTTCTGAAGAGGTGCGTTCGCCACTTACGGGTCTTCTGGATGAAACCAAAGAAAAGATGCGTGCGGCGATGGTGCACGCAGGCTTGCTGAATTAAGCGTGGTGGGGTGAACCCCACCCTACGGATATGAAGCCGGCGGGGTTCACTCCCCGCCCGTTTGCGTTTCAGGCTGCGATTTGTTCGGATGCGTTGCGGCTTTCGAACTGATCGTTCAGGCGCCAGAGGCCCCAAGCCAGCGGGATCGCAGCCAAGCCACCGATGACGTAGGCGAGGGGTTCGTCATAGAACGTCTCGAACGCTTGGGTGTAGGCGTGGATCGCACCGAAGGTCATTGCAGCGTTAAAAATACCACGACGGTTGGTGCGCGCTGACCAGAAGGCTGCAGCGATCAACAGGATTGCCCAGACGATTGAGTAGACATGCTCGGATATAACAAGCGTGCTGGCCTCGAATGCGTCCACAGCTTCGCGGTAGGATTGGTAGTCATCGCTGTAGTCGCGGTAGCCCGGACCCCAGATATGGCTGCCCACAACGTCGCCCCAAAGTGAGCCGACAAGGAAGCACAGGTTGGCAACGATGAACGCCATGATGCCAAACATATGGGTGTGACGGCGGTAGCGGTCTGTCAACAGACCAGCGACGGCTACACAGATGGCCATTGCGATGGCAAGCTGTACGATGCTGAGCGTAGTTTCGGGGCTGTAGAAGGCGTACATCGCGTGAAAGTAGAACGTTCCGGTATCGAGCATCTGCGCGAACGGGACGATTGCGAGGGCCGTGATAAAGCGCACGTCGATGAACGCGCCAGCGGCGAAAATTGCGGCCGCCACGTAGAAATGTAGCAGCGGAACAACGAAACCAGAGAGTTCTGCGGATCCCGCCCAGAGGTATAGGCCACCGATGTGCATAGCGCCTGTCATCAGCAGCAGACTACCCATCAAGAAACCAGTGTGTTCGGGGCCGTAGCGGTTGAAAAAGGCGGCAATTGCCGCACCTATGAGGCCAAGGACCATCAAGACAAGGCCGCCGGATTGTTCCCCGAAGATGTCGAGAATTTCAATCGAAGCACCGCCCGTGAGCATGCCTGCGCCAATCAGGGCGGAGGCCGTGCCGAACATGCGGTAAAGGTCGGTGGCTTTGACGAGGATCGTCGTACCGATGCCGAGGAAGAGGCCGCCGACGATGGCCACCGCGAGGGCATCCGCGAGAAGGCCAATAAAGCCAGCAGCGGCGGCGATAATGCCGAAACAAAGGACGGCGTTGATAACGAGGGAAACCATCACTTGCCGCGAACGACGCGCGATGATGGCACCTTGGTCGGAGGTGATGACCCCCTCGTCCACAAGGGCTTCAGTTTGAATGACGTGGGCCATTTGGCACCTCCATATTTATGTGTGAACAATGTTCAAATAAGTCAATCGCACAATTGTGAACAATGTTCAAGTATTTTCTTTCAACCAGCCTTTTGCCCAATTTACGTCCGTGCTGCCGACAAATGCCGCGACGCGGTCGATTTCGGCCTCGAGCGCGCGGATGCGGGCCTTGCCCATGCGGACACCTTTTTCGGGCCAGAAGGCGGTGACAAGCGTTGTGTCGCCGTCGCGTTTGGTGTCGATGCGGCCAATCATGCGGTCGCCCTGCATGACGGGAAATACGTAATATCCGTATCGGCGTTTTGGCGCGGGGACGAAGATCTCAATGCGGTAGGGGAAATTGAACAGGCGTTCGGCGCGTTTACGGTCCCTGAGGGCGGGATCAAACGGGGAGAGTAACCGGACGCGGTTGTTTGGTTCGGGCGTTGGTCGATTGAGTTTTTTTGCCAAGATGAAGGAGGGGCGCAGCGTGCCATCGGCGGACTCGATCTGAGTTTCGGTGATGCGTTGGTCCGCTATGGCAACGGTACACCAGTGTTTTGCCTGTGCAGGCGTGATGATGGCGTAGAAGGCGGCGATTTCGCCAGAGGTTGCGAAACCAAGGCGTTCGAGTGCGGACATGCAGGCCCAGTCGATCATGTCGTGTTCATCGACTTGCGCGTTCAAGTGTTCTGGCGGAATGACGCGTTCTGTCAGGTCGTAGACTTTGCGGAACCCTTTGCGGTGGCACACCGACAGCTCACCTGAGCGCCAAAGATATTCGAGGGCGGTTTTAGACGGGTGCCAATCCCACCAGCCGCCGGACCCTTTTTCCTCGTCTTTGCCGACATCCATAG
>JAHBAO020000138.1 GCA_018500065.2 Octadecabacter sp.
GAAAAAGTTTCAGTACATTTGGATCGGCAAGCATTTTACACAGGTTCGGTGCTTCTGTTTGGCCAACAGCGACCTGAACAAGGTGGCAGTTTCCATCGCCGCTACTTAACTGGATGAGACACAAGCGGTCACGATGAGGATTAAGGCCCATCGTCTCACAATCAATCGCGACAACGGGTCCTAGGTCGAGGCCGTCAGGGAGATCATTCTGATAAAGGCGGTTCGTCATCCGGTCCCTCATATCATGGAAGGATGGTGCCCAGAAGAGGACTCGAACCTCCACGTCCATACAGACACCAGCACCTGAAGCTGGCGCGTCTACCAATTCCGCCATCTGGGCAACAGATTACGTGAGGAGGGCTTTAAGTCTGTCGCGCGGACCTGTCAACGCGATTCAACCCATGAATCGCGTGTGGAATGCTGAAACAGGTGTTTTTGAACAAGAGAAGCAAGAAGGTTGCGCCGATATGCGCCTTGTTTATCAAGGGGCAGGCGGGTAAACGCCTTATTGAATACGTTTAAGCCTAAGGAACACTAACATGTCCAAACTTGTCACCATTTACGGCGGATCCGGTTTTGTCGGGCGCTATATCGCGCGGCGTTTGGCGAAGGACGGTTGGCGCGTGCGGGTTGCGGTGCGCAACCCCAACGAGGCGATGTTTGTGAAGCCTTATGGCGTAGTCGGACAGGTTGAGCCTGTTTTATGCAATATCCGCGATGATGATTCTGTGGCGTCTGTGATGCAGGGCGCCGATGCGGTCGTGAATTGCGTTGGAACGTTGCACGATTCTGGCAAGAACACGTTTGAAGCAGTTCAGGCTGAAGGTGCCGAGCGCGTTGCGCGGATTGCGGCGTCAATGGGCGTCGGATCATTGGTGCAGATTTCTGCTATTGGCGCGGACGCCGAGAGCGACAGCGAATACGCGCGAACAAAGGCTGAAGGTGAAGCAGGCGTTTTGGCGCATATGCCAAATGCAATGATCATTCGCCCTTCGGTTATTTTTGGTGATGAAGACCGGTTCTTCAATCGTTTCGCAGGCATGTCCCGTTTCGGGCCGGTGCTGCCGATTGTTGGTGCTGGGACTAAGTTCCAGCCGGTTTATGTTGATGATATTGCAGCCGCTGCCGTTATGGGCGTTGAGGGCAAAGCACAGGGCGTATTTGAGCTTGGCGGGCCTGATGTTCGCACGTTCCGTGAACTGATGGATGAGATGCTTTCAACAGTGCGGCGCCGTCGTTTGGTTCTGAATATTCCGTTCTGGGCTGCACGCATTATGGCGTTTGGTTTCCAAGTTGGACGCGTGTTGTCACTGGGTTTCGTGCCCGGGCCGATTACGGCAGATCAGGTGAAGCTGCTGGCGGTTGATAATGTCGTGTCAGAAGATGCGCAGAACTTTGATGTTCTCGGCATTGCGCCAACGCCGATGGAGGCGATCTTGCCCGACTATCTTTGGCGTTTCCGCCCAAGCGGGCAGTACGATGCTATTAAGGAAAGCGCCAAGAATTTGAAGGCTTAGGTATAGGCAATTCCTAGCAGCACGATGCCAAGGATGACGCGGTAGATCACGTAGGGTGTGAAGCTTACGGATTTGAGTAGGCGCATCATCAGTGACAATGCCGCAAGCGCTGCAAGGAACGCGAGGGCCGCTGCGATAAGGCCGTCTTTAGCGGCTTGTGCGTCTGCAGTGACAGCGACTTCCGCCCCCAGTAGAACACCAGATGCGATGATTGTCGGGATCGACATGAGCATCGACAGTTTCGCACCGTCTTCCCGTTTGTAACCGAGGTGCCGCGCCGCGGTTATCGTGATGCCAGAACGCGAAGTTCCGGGAATTAATGAGATTGCCTGCCAAACACCCATCGTCAGCGCGTCGCGGATCGTCCATTCTCTGGCGACCTTTTCGGTCTTGCCGGTTTGGTCAGCCCAAAAAAGGACGATGCCGAAAATCAACATTGTCCAGCCGATGACGGTGATGTTGCGCATCATGTCATCAAGGCCGCTGAGTTTCAGGATGATGCCAAAAATTACGACTGGGATGGTTGCGAGGATGAGGCACCACGCGAGAAACGCGCCTTCGGTGTCGATTTTGCCGCGCAATACGCGGGGCAAGCCGAACAGGGCGGCGCGCGCGTCGGTCCAGAAATAGAGGATCACTGCGAACAAGGTGCCGACGTGAACCGCAACGTCGATGACTTGGCCTTGATCAGCCATGCCTGTTAGTTGTGGCAACAAAATAAGGTGCCCTGAGGAAGACACGGGGAGGAATTCGGTGATTCCCTGGATGAGCGCAGCAAGTACGAGCGTTAAGAGCGGCATGGCGTCCTCTGATTCGTTTCGGCCTTTCTAAATCATGGGGGTCGCGGGGGAAGGGTGTATGTAGGTCCGTATCGGACCTACATTTTTGTGATGTATTGACAAATCCTTGCCAAGAGGTGCAAATATTCGACAAATAGGTAAACTGTGCTGACTTTTATTTCCGCCGAGCGTGAAATAAAAGTGCGGCTCGGAATTTCGATTGGGAGAATGTCCTGTGGCTGGTCAAAAGATGCTGAAGTTTGTGGATGTGGAACGGGATATGCCCGAGAAGCGTCCGCCAAATCTACGTAAAGAAGACTTCGGAGAGATTTACGCGGAGTACGCTACCGCGAAAGCTGCCGAGCAGGCGTCGCGGTGTAGCCAATGTGGTGTGCCGTATTGTCAGTCCCATTGCCCGTTGCACAACAACATCCCCGATTGGCTGCGCATGACCGCTGAAGGCCGTCTTGAGGAAGCATACGAGCTATCCCAAGCGACCAACACATTCCCCGAGATTTGTGGCCGCATTTGCCCGCAGGACCGCCTGTGTGAAGGTAACTGCGTGATTGAACAATCTGGCCACGGTACTGTCACAATCGGGTCGGTTGAAAAGTACATCACCGACACCGCGTTTGAGAACGGTTGGGTCAAGCCAATTCGCCCACACACAGAGCGCGCTGAAAGTGTCGGCATCATTGGTGCTGGCCCCGGTGGCTTGGCAGCTGCGGACATCCTGCGCCGTCAAGGTGTGCAAGTGACCGTATATGACCGTTACGATCGCGGGGGCGGATTGCTGACCTATGGCATCCCCGGTTTCAAGCTGGAGAAAGACATCGTCATGCAGC
>JAHBAO020000347.1 GCA_018500065.2 Octadecabacter sp.
AACACGCGGTGCCGATGCAGATCACCGAGGCAGTAATTAAGGTTAACGAAGAAGTAAAACGCCGCATGGTCGACAAGCTTCTCGACCTGTGTGACGGCAGTTTTAACGGCAAGGTTATTGCCGTCCTTGGCGTAACCTTCAAACCCAACACCGATGACATGCGCGACGCGCCTGCATTGACGATTATCCCCGCATTGGTTGGTGGCGGTGCAAAGGTGCGTGTCACGGATCCACAGGGCAAACACGAGGGCGAAGCATTGTTACCCGGAGTGAACTGGGTTGAAGATGCGTATAAGGCCGCGCGTAACGCCGATCTGGTGGTGATTTTAACGGAATGGAACGAATTCCGCGGGCTCGATCTAAAGCGCATGGCGAAACATATGATCACGCCGCGCATGGCTGACTTGCGCAACATCTATTCCACCAAAGACGCCAAACGCGCGGGCTTTGATTCCTATATTTCAATCGGTCGAACGCCGTTGGAACCCAAAATAGGCGGGGAGTCCTGATGCCCAAAATTCTCGTCACCGGATCAGCGGGTTTTATCGGTTATCACCTTTGCAAACTCTTGCTTGCAGAAGGGTTTGATGTCGTCGGTTTCGATGCGATGACGGATTATTACGATGTCCGCTTAAAGGAACGGCGGCAGGCAAACCTATTGCAATCTGGGTCATTCAAAGCGGTCAATGAACGCCTCGAAACCGGTGGCGTATTGATGGATCTCGTGGCATCCGAGAAGCCTGACTTCATCGTGCACTTAGCAGGCCAAGCAGGTGTCCGCTATTCAATCGATGAGCCGCGATCATACGTTGAATCCAACATCATTGGCACGTTCAATTTACTTGAAGCCGTACGCGCGACGCCTGTGAAACACCTGCTTTTGGCGTCCACGTCTTCGGCTTATGGCGCGAACACGGAGATGCCTTATACTGAGACGGATAAGGCCGACACGCAAATGTCGTTTTATGCGGCAACCAAGAAATCGAACGAAGTCATGGCGCATTCCTACGCCCATCTTTACGATATACCGACGACGATGTTCCGGTTCTTCACGGTTTATGGCCCGTGGGGGCGCCCTGACATGGCGCCCTTTAAGTTCACCAAGGCGGTGCTGAATGGCGACCCGATAGATGTCTACAATCACGGCGATATGTCCCGCGATTTCACCTATGTAACTGACCTTGTTCGCGGGATTCATCTGTTGTTGAACGCGGTGCCTGAACGATTGGACGATGTGCCAGATGGCGACAGTCTGTCGCCCGTTGCCCCGCACCGGATCGTGAATATCGGCAATGGCGAACCTGTGCAGTTAATGGCGTTTATTGAGGCCATCGAAAAAGCGACCGGAAAGCCTGCTGACAAGAACTTTATGGACATCCAACCCGGTGACGTTCCTGCAACATGGGCCGATTGCACGCTGTTACAAAAGCTGACCGGCTATACCCCGAAAACGGACATCGAAACGGGTGTTCAGGCTTTCGTTGACTGGTACCGCGACTATTACGACGTCTGAAGACGGTGGGCCGCAGCAAGCCCAGCCCATCGACCTGTCGCAAGGCAGCCGGTGATCAAGTAACCCCCTGTTGGCGCCTCCCAATCGACCATTTCACCGGCGCAATACACGCTGTCGCGCGACTTCAACATCAGGTCATCTGTCAGGGCGTCAAACCGAACACCACCCGCTGTTGAAATCGCCTCATCAATCGGGCGCGGCATAAGCGCCGGAAATGGCAGGGCCTTGATTTTCTCGGCCAGCGAAACATCCAAATTTCGGCCAAGTTCATTCAACAGCGCACGCTTCACTGGATCCAATTTCAGTGACTTGCGCAACAGGTTGGCGGTTGATTGTTTGCCTTTTGGCGCATCAAGTTTGGCCGCAATTGCATCAACTGACATCTCCGGCAATAGGTCTAATGATAACCGCGCCCCGTCGCGTACGGCAGCCGAAACCATATACACGCCGCCGCCTTCGATGCCTTTGCTGGAGATGATAAATTCACCGCGTGAGTGCGTGTTGCCAGCTGTCAATTTGCTCCCTTTCACGGCCGCACCGAAGTGCTGCGTCATGTGATCAGACCACGCTAGGGTGAAACCCATGTTCGCAGGCTGAAACGGCGCGACGTCATCAGCAAGATGATCGGCCCAGCGCCCATCAGACCCAAGACGTTTCCAACTTGCCCCACCCATCGCAAGGATCGTTGTTTTGGCAGAAACCCTTTGAACGCCGTCTGGCGTGTCAAACAGCGCGACATCCCCGTCCCACCCTGCCCAACGCCATCGTGTATGGATCGTGACGCCTTGGTCAGCCAAGCGCGCAAGCCACGCCCGCAGTAGCGGTGAGGCCTTAATCTGTTTAGGAAAAATGCGACCCGTGGACCCTGTGAAAATATCCTGCCCAAGCCCTTCAGCCCAAGCGACAACATCTTCGGGGCCAAATGCGGCAAGCACAGGTGACAGGCGCGTTTCAGCACCACCATATGCCGCGTTAAACTGGGGCTGCGCTTCGGCTTTGGTCAAGTTCAAACCGGACTTACCCGCCATAAGGAACTTACGCCCAACGGTCGGCATGGCGTCAACAATGACGACAGAATGCCCTGCCGCGGACAAAACGTCCGCTGCCATCAAGCCGGCGGGTCCACCGCCGACAATCAACGCATCAATCATTCAGTCGAACCCGCGGGCAACCCACCCTTGATTTCCACCACACGCTGCGGGAACGGAATTTCGATACCAGCGTCCTTGAGCGCATTCCAAACAGCGAAACGCACATGGCTGCGGTATTTGAAACGGCCATCATCTATCCCGTTCACCCAGAACTCGACGATGAAGTCGATGCCGCTGTCGCCAAAGTTCTCTAGCTCAACGTCCGGCGGCATCGGGTCATCCAATACAAAATCAAGCGCCGCCACAGCGGGGACAACGATGTCAGGAATCGTATTGATGTCCGTGTCATAGCTCACGGAAAAGGCAACGTCATACCGGTTCGCAGAGCCACTATCCGAGTAGTTGATAACCCGCGTGACGATAAAGTCTTCGTTGGGAACAACGATCCACTTACCATCATAGGTTTCCAGAATTGCAGCACGCGCTGTCATCTTAACGATTGTGCCAGCCTCGCCACCATCAAGCTCAACGTAATCACCGACAGTCGCCTGCCCTTCAAGCAGCAGGATGACACCGGAGACAAAGTTCGAGGCAATTTTTTGCAGGCCAAAACCAATACCAACACCAAGCGCACCCGTCAGAACCGCGAGAGATGTGAGGGGCACGCCTGCAATGTTCATAACAATCAAGAAAGCTGCACCAAAGATCGCGATTTCCGCAGCTTTGACGGCCAATTGCCGCGTTGCGGGGCGCATTTCCTGCTTTTCAATGATCGCGCTACTTTGGTCGTTCGACCATCGCCCTAGCCAGAACATAATCGTGCCAACAACAAGAAAGCGCAAAAGCCCTAACAGGGAAAACGACATGTTTCCGAGGGGAACAACCGTTGTCTCAAGCCACGCGAGAACCGGATCAAGAAAGCCCAGCGCATAGACGGCGGCCAGCGGCACCAACACTGTTTTGCCGATCATTTTCAGCAGTGGATCGCTGAGCATATCGCGCACAAAGGCCCGCACTGCGAGGAACAGGAACACGCGTTTACCGAACGCGATTACTTCACCAGAACCGAAGATTGACCGCGTCACTTGCTCGCCAATAGCTGTCAGGCCGAACGCCAAAAGCGGAAGGAGGAGTGGCAGAAACGCCAAGATAAACCGACGGGAGTGTGACAGGATCGTGAAGCTGCCCTTTGCGGGCGCTAAAAGCTTTTCAATCCGTGGGTTCAGCTTTCGGGTGATGAAAACAGCCGCCAGATACGCACCCACAAGCAGGGCAAATTGCACCCAATTGGCGGGATTGATGATCCATGAGAGCGCGACGTCAAATGCTGGCGTTACGTAACTCAGGGCGGTGTTCAAAAGGTCATTCATAACGTTCCCTTACAACAGACGGGCCTTCATTAAAACGGGCATTAAGACGGGCGTCGTTACCCGATCAACGCTTTAATCGCAGCGACCTGAGCCGGACTTGCGCGTAGTGCAGGTTCGATAAGGTCGATCGTATCGGCCTCAAGGTTTGCTCCACTTATCTGGTCAATCAGCCCGAGCGAGAGGGCTTCACGCGCATCAACTTTGACGCCGGTCAATAAAATGCGTTTGGCAGCAGACGGGCCGATAAGCGACCGCAAACGTGCTGGATCAGACGGCTGTGGTAAGACGCCTATCTTGATCACAGGATAAAAGAATTTGGCCGTTTCAACAGAAATGCGCAGATCGCAGGCCAGAACCATTCCCAAAGCCCCGCCAGCGCAGGACCCATTCAAGGACGCAACGCTAAGGCCTTTGAACGCCGCAACCGCAGACGAAAGGCGTTCCCATTCAGGTGAGGTCGCGAGTGTTCCGCCACGCACATCATCAAGGTCAGCACCTGCGCTAAACACCTTGCCCTCACCGGTAATGACCAAAACGGGTTGATCCGCGCGTTCAACGCGATCCGCCAACTCAGTTAGCATCGCCTCCGTCAAGGCATTGGCTTTGTCTGGGCGGTTGATCTTGAGCGTCAGACAGCCACCAGACACATGTGCATCAATCAAATCAAGCCCACCTTCTTGCGGATGTTTTCGTCGCGCAGCGAAACATCGTCGCCTAAGAATTCATCAGCTTCCTCGCTGCACATCCAGATCAGTGTTCTCGCAGGCCATTCCGGTGGAATATGGTCGGACCACGCAAGCTGACTAATAGGATTGATCCCGGATGCTTTAATGTCCCGCTGCATGTCCGTCGCGACAGTGCCGGGTGACAGGCCCATGATGCGTAAACCATGTTCGCGCGCTTCTTTGTCTGCGCAACGGGTGAGCATGTAGGCCCCCGCTTTGGACGAACAATAGGACGACCAAGCCTCAACAGGGCCGTGGGCCGCACCCGAAGAAATCGTGATAATCGTCCCTGTGCCACGCTTGATCATATCGGGCATCGCCGCACGCATGCCGTTGAAAACCCCTTTGAGATTTACATCAATCGTTTTGCTCCATGCGTCTGGGTCGGCGTCGGCCAAGTGGCTGATCGGATCAAGTAGGCCAGCATTCCCGATGAAAACATCAAGCGGTCCAAATGCGTGAACTGTTTCGTCGATTGCGCGCGCAACGTCGTCATAAGACGACACATCACAGGGGATCGCGAGTGCCGCGTCTCCGATTTCGGCCGCCAATTCCGCAATTTGATCAACGGATCGCGCGACCAATGCGACTTTCGCACCTTCGTCGGCGAAAGCCCGCGCACTCGCCGCACCAATCCCTCGGCTGGCGCCTGTTATCAAAACAACCTTGTTCTTCACGTCCATGCCTTATCCTTTCGAAAAACTGCACTCTCAACGCTGAAGTGCTATG
>JAHBAO020000144.1 GCA_018500065.2 Octadecabacter sp.
AATTGTGCCGCCGCAATCGGGTGTTTGGCAAGGATCGCTTTCGCAGTCATAGGCCTGAAATGCCTTTTGAAAGTAGCCCAATTCGCCGTCTGCTTGGCGGTAGTCCTTGAGGGAGGATCCCCCTGCTGCGATCGCCTCGTTCAGGACATCACGAATGATGGGCACGAGGGACGCAATGCGCTTTTGGGAGAGGTCTTTGGCTTTGCGGGTAGGGTTGATATGGGCGCGAAACAGGACTTCGCAGACATAGATATTGCCCAGACCCGCGACGACATGCTGGTCGAGCAGTGCGGTTTTGATTGGCGTATTGCGCGTGGCTAGTTTTGTCGTGAGGTAGGTTTCATCGAACTCATTGCCGAACGGTTCGGGGCCTATTGGTCTGATCAGCCAATGATCTTCCAGCCGGGCAGTTTGCCCAAGGTCCATCGCGCCGAACCGCCGCGCATCATTGAACGTAATGCGCGCGCCGTTATCCATATGAAAGACAACATGGTCGTGTTTGGCGGGTGCGGGATGGTCGTGGTGGAACTGACCAAGGGGATCACCGGACACCGTCATGCGGCCCGACATGCCAAGATGGATGATCAGGGTTTCGCCTGTGTCGAGATCCGCAAGGATGTACTTCGAGCGACGGCGCAGGCCCGTGACTTTGGCCCCTGTCAGTCGCGCGGCCATGTTTTGCGGAAAAGGCCAACGTAGATCAGGGCGGTTTACGTCCGCACGGGAAATGACCTGCCCTTCCATTGAGGGGGCGAGGCCACGGCGGACGGTTTCGACTTCGGGTAGTTCAGGCATCTGCACACCCCGCGCTGATTTGGCTATTTGTATCTGAAGGGTGGACGCTATATCTGCGAGATAAACTACGCAAGGTGCACTACAATGACGGACAATCAGACAACGCATTTCGGTTTTGAAACTGTGCCTGAGGGCGACAAGGCGGGCCTTGTACAGGGTGTGTTCTCCAGTGTTGCCAGTAAGTATGACGTGATGAACGACGCGATGAGCCTTGGCATCCACCGCATCTGGAAAGATGCGATGATGGATTGGCTGGCGCCGCGTGCTGGGCAAAAGCTGCTGGATGTTGCAGGTGGCACGGGTGACGTTTCGTTTCGGTTCTTGAAACGCGCCAAGGTTGGCCAGGCGACTGTGCTGGATTTAACCGAACCGATGTTGATTGAAGGGCGCAAACGGGCCGAAGCTGCGCAGCTGGACAATTCGCTTGATTGGGTTGTTGGAGACGCGATGGCACTGCCGTTTGAGGACAACACGTTTGATGTTTACACGATCAGCTTTGGCATCCGGAACGTGACGCGCCCGCAAGAGGCATTGAACGAGGCGTATCGTGTGCTGAAACCGGGCGGACGCTTGATGGTGCTGGAATTCAACCAGATCCCAAACGAGATGCTGCAAAAGATGTATGACGTATATTCGTTCAACGCGATTCCGGCGATGGGGAAGGTCATCACGGGGGACCGCGACAGCTATCAGTATCTGGTCGAATCGATCCGCAAATTCCCCGATCAGGACACGTTCCTTGGGATGGTGAAGGATGCGGGGTTTGATAATGCAAAGTACCGCAACCTGAGCCTCGGGATTGCGTGCCTTCATTCCGGTTGGAAGTTGTAGCATGCGCGGCCCGCACAATATCTGGCGACTGATCCGAACCGGTGCGACGCTGGAACGGACCGGTGCGATGAAGGTCATTCTGGAAGCCGTCGAAGCCCCGCGTCTGATGCGGGTGGCCGTGCGTGGTTTCGTTTGGCCGTTTCAGTGGCTTGGGCTGAAGGGCGATGTTGCGCAGCCGCCGGTTACACGAGCGCTGCAAGCATTAGGTCCCGCATATATTAAATTCGGGCAAGTTTTGTCGACACGGCCCGATGTTGTCGGGTCCGAATTGGCCGTCCAACTGCGGGTGCTGCAAGACAAGTTGCCACCCTTCCCAGTGGACGTCGCGAAGGCCGAAGTCGAAAAAGAGCTGGGCGTGTCTGTGGATTCGATCTTCAGCGAGTTTTCAGAACCCGTGGCCGCGGCATCCATTGCGCAAGTTCATAAAGCGCGGTTGCTGGCGGACGGTGAATATGTGGCCGTGAAAGTGTTGCGCCCAGGAATTGAAAAGGCGTTCCAGAAAGATTTGGACGCATTTTACCTCGCGGCTTTGGTGTTCAATACGTTGTCGTCGTCGGCGCGGCGGTTGAAACCACTGGACGTGATTGAGCATTTTGAAGGCGTCGTCATAAGCGAGCTAGATTTGCGGATGGAAAGCGCGTCAGCATCGGAATTTGCAGACAACACAGAGCAAGACGAAGGCTTTGCCTTGCCGCGTGTGCGCTGGGCCTTGTCAGCACGTCGCGTCATGACGCTGGATTGGGCGGAGGGCATTAATGCGGCTGATGTTGAAGCGATTGCTGCGGCTGGGCATGATCTGACGGACCTGTCGCGGCGGGTGCTGCAACTGTTTTTGAACCATGCATTACGGGACGGGTTTTTCCACGCGGACATGCACCACGGCAATCTGAAGATCGCGCCGAACGGGGATATCATTGCCTATGATTTCGGAATCATGGGGCATTTGGACGAGTACACGCGCCGCGTTTATGCAGAGATTTTGTTTGGCTTCATCCGGCGCGATTATAACCGCGTTGCGGAGGTACATTTTGAGGCCGGCTATGTGCCAGCAGACCGTGACGTAAACGAATTTGCGCGGGCGCTACGAGCTGTTGGGGAACCCATTTTTGGCATGAACGCCGAGCAAATTTCGATGGCGAAATTGTTGTCGTATTTGTTTGAAGTGACGGAACGCTTTGGCATGGAAACCCGCACGGAGCTAATCTTGCTGCAACGGACGATGGTTGTTGTTGAAGGCGTCGCGCGCACGTTCGATCATCGGATGAACATTTGGGATACCGCGAAGCCCATCGTTGAAAACTACATCAAGAATAGCATCGGGCCAAAAGCGATGACGCAGGACTTGGTGAAAACTGCGCGTGTTCTGGCGCGGTTCGGGCCACGGTTGCCAGCGTTGGCTGAGGCGGCATTGATCCGG
>JAHBAO020000322.1 GCA_018500065.2 Octadecabacter sp.
CGCCGCTTCCCGCCGCGAAGCCAGTTTTCATGGAATATGCCCAGCGCCATACCTCCAGCGAACGACCTGGTGACTATGCGCAAGCGGTAATGGACCTTGGCGCAACGATTTGCACGCCTAAGAAACCCGCCTGTGGAATATGTCCCATCCGCGCATGCTGTGACGGGTCGGGTGCTGGAACACAGTTGGACTTGCCCAAGAAAACACCAAAGAAGCCCAAACCTACACGCACGGGCGTCGCCTATATTGCACGCCGCACGGATGGCGCATGGTTGCTGGAAACGCGCCCTGAAAAGGGGCTTCTTGGTGGAATGCTTGGGTGGCCGACCACGCAATGGGACGACGATCCCATCGATGCACCCCCTCATCCCATAGCTTGGACCGAACTGAATGAGCATGCGCGCCACACGTTCACGCATTTCCATCTGATATTGCGCGTTCAAACCGCTTGGCTGCCGCCTGACGCAACACCAAACCGTGGGCATTTCATTCCAGCGGAAACATTTGATGCCACGGCACTCCCGACCGTGATGCAAAAGGCCTACACCTTGGCCGCCGCGACGCTACGACATGTTTGAGCATGCGGTTTGAAGCGCTATGCTTTGCCCAAACCGGAGTTTGACATGACATCTTTCCCAATCGTCTCGCCCGCAAACATGGCCCGCATCACACGTGCGGCCCCGTTCTGGTGTTCCGTCGGCCTTGTCCCCGTCGCTTGGATCGCGGCCATTTACGGCGGCTGGACAGTCATTCTAATGCCGCTCATGACGTGGTATTTGTTTACAGCAATCGACGCGATTGCAGGCACTTATGACGCCAATGCGGACCTCGAAACATCCGATGGGGAACTGTTCTGGTATCGCCTTGTAACGATCATCTGGGCGCCGCTACAGTTTGTTACCCTCTTTGGGATCATTTGGTACGTCACCGCATCTGGGCATCTGAACGTCTGGGAATTGATTGGTCTCGCCTTTGGGCTTGGTGTGATGTCTGGTACAATCGGAATCGTCTACGCCCACGAGCTTGCGCATCAAAAGCCGAAGTTCGAACGTTGGTTGGGGGATATTCTCCTCTCGATGTCGCTCTATTCCCATTTCCGCAGCGAACACTTGTTGGTGCATCATCGCTATGTCGGCACCCCGCGTGACCCTGTAACGGCGCGGTACAACGAAGGTTTCTACAAATATTTCTTCCGCGTTCTTCACCAGCAGCCCGTTTCGTCGTTCAAAGCAGAGGCCGCGATGCTGGCCCGTAAAAATCTATCGTGGCACCACCGCACCAACCCGTTCTGGCGCTACGCAGCACTTCAGCTTGCGATGCTCGCAATTGCGATCTGGATTGGTGGCTGGGTTGGGCTTGGCTTGTTCGCTTTTCAAGCTTTCATTTCAATGTGGCAACTTGAGATTGTGAACTACGTTGAACACTACGGCCTGACTCGCAAACACCTTGGGAATGGCAAATATGAACATGTCTTGCCGCGCCATTCTTGGAACGCATCACAGCTTGCGTCCAATTGGTTGCTGATCAATTTGCAGCGCCACTCAGACCATCACTACAAACCTGATCGACGCTTTCCATTGTTGCAAACCTACGATGAAGACGACGCGCCGCAGCTGCCCTATGGCTATCCGGTCATGACGATGGCGGCGATGGTGCCGCCGGTTTGGCGGCGGGTCATGAACCCGCGCGTGCGTGCATGGCGTAAAAAGTACTATCCTGAAATCGAAGACTGGGCGCCATACAAGAACGCCACAAATCCAATGCCGCGCTAACGCGAGTTTTTGCGCTGGCCGCTGACCCAAGCCCAACTGGACGAACACATATCCGCAAGCGTGCGCTTTGCTTCAAACCCAAGCATCGTTTTCGCCTTTTCGGGGCGTGCGATGAGTGCCGCAACATCCCCGTCACGTCGTGGCGCAACCTTATACGCCAGTTCGCTCCCACAGGCATCCGTATAAGCCTTGATAACATCGAATACAGAAGAACCTTTGCCAGTTCCGAGGTTAACAGTATGGCTCTGCCCTGTTTCGATCAGCGACTTGAGGGACAACACATGCCCCTCAGCCAAGTCTTCAACATGGATATAATCACGAACGCCTGTGCCGTCTGGCGTGTCATAATCGTCACCAAACACGCTTAACTCTGCCAAATCACCTGTCGCGACCTTGGCCATGTAGGGCACCAAATTGTTCGGTGTGTCCTCAGGATCTTCACCAATAATCGCGGACTTATGCGCGCCCACCGGATTGAAGTAACGCAAGATCCCGACAGCCCAATCGTCGGTTAACTGTTCAAGAATTTGCTCACCCGCGATCTTGGTAAATGCATAGGGCGACGTGTAGGTCCGCGCGTGATCCTCAGGGATCGGCTGAACGTTCGTGTCGCCGTAAACCGTTGCGGAAGACGAGAACACGATACGCCGCACACCCGCGCGGTCCATCGCACAAAGCAGGTTCAGCAAACCGCCAACATTCGTATTCATATAATCCAGCGGCTTCTGCACACTCTCGCCAACCGCTTTTAGGGCAGCGAAGTGAACGACCCCGTCAATCTTATGGTCAGCAAATAATGCGTCCAGCACATCACAGTCCAGAACATCGCCCTCCACCACATCGACACTACCACCAGAAATGTCATGCAAGCGGTTCGGCACGTCCGGTTTCGCATTCGAAAAATTATCAAGGATCACAACTTCGAAACCGGCCTCAATGAGGGCCAGATAAGTGTGCGACCCGATGTAACCTGCGCCACCAGTCAGAAGAATTTTCGCCATTTCGACCCTCGTAAACTTGGCCCCTTATGGCGCGGAAATCGCGGCGCGTCACGGGGGAACTAGAACAGAAAAAACCCCCGTCAGGTCTTGCGACCGACGGGGGATAAGTGGTGCCACGGCTATTGGGCCGCAGGCACAGGCGGTAAACTTGGAATGTGTGTTGGTTTAGTTGGCCCGCATCTCAGAGCGGATCTGCTGGCGCAGAAGATCAATCGGGACCTTCTTGCCATCGTGGCGATAGTGCCAATACGTCCAGCCATTACAGCTTGGGGCGTTTTCACAGGCAGCGCCAACTTGGTGGATAGACCCTTTGGCATCTGCACCGATCAGCGTGCCGTCGGCACGAACTTTAGCCTTGTGGCGGCCGTTGATGGACCACAGGTCTTCGCCTGGGCGCAACATGCCACGCTCAACAACTTGGCCAAACGGAACCCGCGGTTCTGCGCGTTTGGATTGCGATACTTCAAGCGCTTCGTTGTCGAACTTACGAACCTTCGCCAGACGCTTTTCAGCAACTGCGCGGTATTCAGCTTCACGTTCAATACCGATGTAATCACGGCCCAACATCTTAGCGACAGCGCCAGTCGTGCCAGTCCCAAAGAACGGATCAAGCACGACATCGCCCGGGTTTGTCGACCCAACTAACACGCGGTGGAGCAGGCTTTCGGGTTTTTGTGTCGGGTGGGCTTTGTCGCCAGCTTCGTTTTTCAAACGTTCATGTCCTGTACAAATCGGAAGCACCCAATCGCTGCGCATCTGGGTCCCTTCGTTGAGCGCTTTTAGCGCTTCGTAGTTAAAGGTTGGTTTCGATTTCTCGGCCTTGGACGCCCAGATCATCGTTTCATGCGCATTCGTCAGACGCATCCCGCGGAAATTCGGCATCGGATTGCTTTTACGCCAGATCACATCGTTCAGAATCCAGAACCCCTGGTTCTGTAGCTCTGTGCCCATGCGGAAAATGTTGTGGTAAGACCCGATGACCCAAATCGCACCGTTCGGCTTGAGGATGCGGCGCGCGGCCTTCATCCAAGCGTTGGTGAACTCGTCATATATCTTGAAGCTTTCGAACTGATCCCAATCATTGTCGACCGCGTCGACCTTGGAATTGTCGGGGCGATGCAACTCACCCTTCAGCTGAAGGTTATAGGGCGGGTCCGCGAACACCAGATCAACGCTGCACTCAGGCAGGCTATTCATGATGTCGATGCAATCACCGTCAAGGATACTGTTGAGTGGCAATGCTGCTGCATCTGCCGCTTTGGTTTTCTTCGTCATATGTCGCCTCTGTCCCGGCGGATTGTTCCGCTCGTTTGTTGACCTCAATGTGAATCAAAGGTGATTCGCAGTCAAAAACTTTATTGAATCAAAGGGTTAGAAAATACTCTTGTCACAACATATTGTGGACGGGTTTGAACGACCGTCTATGGTGTGGGGTTACCCCAAGATTTTGCAGCGCAGATATGTGGCTTTTGGACCCATATCCGGCGTTGGTCTCCCATCCGTAGCCCGGAAACTGTTGCGCTAACTCCACCATGATCCTGTCACGACATATTTTGGCCACTATTGAGGCCGCCGCGATGGACACAGAACGCGCATCTCCCTTGATGAGGGTCGTCGCTGGAACGGTTAGACCACGGGGTGTCATATTGCCGTCAATCAGCGCATGATCAACTTGGCCCAATCCGGCCACAGCCCGTTCCATCGCCAAATGACTGGCGCGTAAAATATTGATTTCATCTATTTCTTCGACAGTTGCATGGGCGATCGACACCTGCGCGCTGGCAAAAATCAGTGGCTCAAGCGCTTCTCGGCGTTTGGCAGTCAGTTTCTTACTGTCATTCAATCCGTCTGGAATGTTGGATGGATCAAGGATCACCGCGGCGGCGGTAACGGGGCCAGCCAACGGCCCACGCCCCACTTCATCAACACCCGCGATACGCACTGCACCGCGGGTAATCAGATCTTGTTCAAATGCGAAATCGGGTCCGGTGGTTTCTGATGTGCTCATCCTGCCCGTGTCTCAAACACTGGCCAGCGCTGCAAGCCTCAGAGCCAGAACGTCCCGAACAAGCTGCGCCCACGTGTGTAAAGGTCCGTCGCTGGCGCGATCTTTGTTTTCACCTTTTTTGCTTTCAGCGGCTTAACTTCATTCTTCTTGGCTGACTGCGCTGTCAAAAACTTGGCGGTTAAACGGTCTTGGATCATGGTCTGTCCTTTCAGATCAATCGCTCCCTTACAGACAAAGGTAAGATGATTTGACCTATTGAGGTAGGGGGCATCAGTGCAATCCCGCCATGCGCTGACTGCAAACAGTAGCTAAATTCGGCACAAAAAAGGCAGGGGGCCATGTCCTTCCCCCTGCCTGTAAATGGATAACCGCTTGGGGGGGCTATCCGATGTCCGCATCGGCCTTAGTGCCGATTTACGCGGAATCCTTGGGTGCGCATGCAGCGAACACGGTAACCCTGACGACGCTGGCCGTTCTCATCGCGCACGCGAACGTGGCAGGCTTCTGGCAGGCGGTTTAGATGCGCATAGTTATTGGTCAGACAGCGCTGGCCAAACATC
>JAHBAO020000427.1 GCA_018500065.2 Octadecabacter sp.
GAACAGATGCAAGCCGTGCATGACATTGGCGACCCCGGATTGCTGTTCGGCCCACGCGAAATGCGCCTTTACCCGAATGGCTCTGTTGCGGCACACATCCTTGGTGGTGCCACGTATGGGCGCGAAGGCGTGAGTTCCGCCGAAGTTGTCGGCGTTGCCGGTGTTGAAAGCTACTTTGACGATTTCCTGCGTGATCCGGCCAATGAAGGCGCACCGCTTGAATTGTCGATTGATCTAACCGTGCAGGCCGCCAGTGAGCGGGTTTTGCAGGGCGGAATGATGTTGATGGCGGCCAAAGGCGCCTCAAGCGTTTTGATGGATGTTCACACAGGCGAGATCATTAGCATGGTTTCGTTGCCTGATTTTGACCCCAACGATCGCCCGCGCGTGCTGACCGCAGCGGACGGCGCAGGCGATCAATCCGACAGCCCGTTGTTTAACCGCGCGGTGCAGGGGGTCTATGAACTTGGGTCTGTTTTCAAGATTTTCACAGTGGCGCAGGGCATGGAGCTTGGCCTGATCAACGCCAGCACAATGATCGACACGCAAGGACCCCTCGCATGGGGTCGTTTCCGCATCCGCGATTTCCATGACTACGGCCCTGCGTTGAGCGCGGAAGATGTGATCGTGAAGTCTTCAAACATCGGCACAGCCCGCATCGCGATGATGATTGGCGGCGAGCGCCAACGCGCTTTCCTCGGTTCGCTCGGATTTCTTGAGCACACCGACGTTGAGATGGTCGAAGCCCCTACAGGGAACCCGCTTCTGCCAGCCAATTGGTCAGAAATTTCAACAATGACAATTTCTTACGGGCACGGGCTTTCATCTTCGCCTGTCCATCTTGCGACTGCATATTCCAGCTTGTTGAACGGCGGTTTCCGCGTTGAGCCGACGTTTATTCGCCAAGACGGACCACAGTATGGTGAACGCATGGTCAGCGAGCAGGTTTCCGCAACCGCGCGCAATATGCTGCGCGCTGTTGTTGACCACGGCACCGCATCATTTGGGGATGTGGTTGGATATGAGGTTGGCGGCAAGACAGGCACAGCAGACAAGCCGCGCCCAACGGGTGGCTATTATGATGACCGCACCATTGCGACCTTTGCCTCCGTGTTTCCTGCGTCTGATCCGCAATATGTTTTGATCGTCACATTGGATGAACCGTCGATTGAAGCGCTGGGTGAGGAACGCCGCACTGCGGGTTGGACGGCTGTTCCGGTTGCCGCTGAAATGATCCGCCGCGTCGCGCCGCTCTTGGGGATGCGACCGGACGTTGAAACCCTGACGCCAACGGGTGTAACACTAACCTCAAATTGATACAGGGGGTGGTGGGTGAAACCACCTCGTCCTAACTTGAGGTCGGACATGAGCAGCCAAGCAGCCCAGAAAACATCCACACTGGCCGCACTCGGATTGCGTGCGCAGGGTGGTCGTGACGCGGTCATCACAGGATTGACCGTTGATAGCCGCGAAGTGGGTGAAGGGACGTTGTTTTTCGCGCTTCCGGGAACCAAGGTACATGGCGGCGAATTTATCCAATATGCGCTTCGCATGGGGGCATCTGCGATCCTTACCGATGCGCAAGGTGCTGAAATTGCAGCCACAGATCTGGCTGAAAGCGATGCGGCGCTTATCATCGCAGAAGACCCGCGCGGTGCGTTGGCGCAAACTTCATCGCTGTGGTTTGGCGCGCATCCTGAAACAGTGATCGCCGTCACCGGAACCAATGGAAAAACATCCGTTTCCACATTCGCACGTCAAATCTGGATCGAGATGGACTTGGCGGCGGTCAACCTTGGGACCACCGGCGTTGAAGGCGCGTGGACCCATCCGCTGAAACACACAACGCCCGAACCCATAACGCTGCATCGCACAATGGCGCAGGCAAAGGCCGAAGGCATTACCCACGTCGCGATGGAAGCGTCTAGCCACGGATTGGATCAGCGCCGCCTTGATGGTGTGATTTTGGCCGCCGCCGGGTTCACCAACTTCACGCAAGACCACCTTGATTACCACGAGACGTTTGAGGCGTATTTTGACGCCAAGATGGGGTTGTTCACGCGGCTTTTGCCCGAAGAAGGCGTCGCCGTGATCAACATTGATGACCCTAAGGGGGCTGAAGTTGTGGCGCTTGCAGAGGCGCGTGGCTTGGAAACAATCACCGTTGGCCGCAGCGCCGAGGCACGTTTACAGCTAACCGCGCAGCGATTTGACGCCACGGGGCAAGAAATCCTGTTTGACTGGCAACGCGGTAGCCATAAGGCGCGGCTTAACCTGATTGGCGGATTTCAGGCTGATAATGTTTTGCTGGCGGCTGGTTTGGTGATTGCAGCTGGCGGCGACCCTGAAGAAGCGTTCGACACCCTGCCATTCCTAACCACCGTTCGGGGCCGCATGCAGCACGCCGCGACCCGCAAAAATGGTGGATCGGTGTTTGTGGATTATGCCCACACGCCGGACGCCGTTGCCACGGCCCTCAAAGCGATGCGCCCACATGTGATGGGCAAGCTCATCGCGATTGTCGGGGCAGGTGGCGATCGTGATGCGACCAAGCGGCCGTTGATGGGGCAGGCGGCGGCAGAAAACGCCGACATCGTGTTTGTCACAGATGACAACCCACGTTCAGAAGACCCAAACACTATTCGCGCCGCTGTTATGGCGGGCTGCCCTGATGCGATTGAGGTCGGGGACCGTGCTGAAGCGATCCTGCGCGGCGTTGATGCGCTTGGGCCCGGTGATGCCTTGCTGATTGCAGGGAAGGGCCATGAAAGCGGGCAGATTATTGGTGATGATGTGTTACCGTTTGATGATGTAGAACAAGCCAGCGTTGCCGTGGGCGCGCTTGACGGAGATTTATGATGAGCCTTTGGACTTCATCGGACGCGGTCGCTGCGACAGGTGGGACATCAGCCGCAAAATGGGCTGCGAACGGCGTGTCCATCGACACGCGGACAATCCAATACGGTGATCTGTTCGTTGCACTGAAAGCGGATCGCGATGGCCATGATTTTGTGAAGATGGCGCTGGAAAAAGGGGCCGCTGCCGCTGTGGTGACCCACAGACCGGACGGTGTGGCGCAGGATGCGCCGCTGTTGGTCGTCCCTGACGTCTTGCTCGCACTCGAAAAACTAGGGCAGGCGGCGCGCGCGCGCACCAAGGCCAAGGTCCTCGCGATTACGGGGTCTGTCGGTAAAACGTCTGCCAAGGAAATGGCGCGCACGGTGTTGCAGCGCCAAGGCAAGACACATGCCGCCGAAGCCAGCTATAACAACCACTGGGGCGTGCCGCTAACCTTAGCGCGTATGCCGCAAGACACTGAATTTGCCGTGATCGAGATTGGCATGTCCAACCCCGGTGAAATTGCGCCGCTGTCACGCCTGACGCATCCAGATGTTGCGATGATCACGACAGTTGCGGCAGCCCACCTTGAGGCATTCGACGACATTACAGGCATCGCCCGCGAGAAAGCGTCAATCCTTGATGGGCTTAGCAATAAAGGTGTCGCGGTCTTGAACGCAGACATCGAAACCAGCGCCGTTTTGCAAAAATACGCCTCGCGCCGTGAGGTCGAGCAGGTTTTGTTCGGTCAAATGTCACGGTCCTGGAAGTTGGAACATGTCGCCCTGTCTGAAGGGCAAACCTTGGTTCAGGCAGATACCCCAAACGGCCCGCTTATGTTCAAGCTTTCAACCGCTGGGCGCCACTTTGCAATGAACGGTCTTGGCATTCTGGCAGCGTGCGATGCACTGGGCGCGGATCCCGTGCAAGCGGCGATGGATCTTGGGCTTTGGCAGCCGCCCCCCGGACGCGGCACGTTGGAGACCGTCACGACAGACCCCGCAAACGAGGGCGAAAGCCTTGCGCTGCTGGATGATGCATTTAACGCCAACCCAACATCCCTGACCGCCGCACTTGAGGTGCTGGCGTCCTATACGCCGCGTGACAACGTGGGGCGTGTCGTGAAGGGGCGGCGCGTGGCGATCCTCGGCGACATGCTGGAACTTGGTCCTGATGAAATGACGATGCATGCGGATGTGGTGAAAGACCCGTCCATTCCTGCATTGCACCTTATTCACTGTGCCGGACCGCGCATGCGCCATTTGTATGATGCATTGCCCGATGCGCAGCGTGGCGCGTGGGCTGAAACGGCGCAAGAGCTGGCGGTCAAAGTGTCGCAACTCGTGGATGCCGGCGATGTTGTGCTTGTGAAAGGCTCAAAAGGCTCAAAAGTCAGCCTTGTCGTTGACGCCATCCGCAAACTGGGGCATGCCCGTTCCGTCTAGCGGTTCAATGGGAACCGACAGGATCTAGTGATAACGCGATAAGGTTAACGTATATGTTGTATTGGCTCACGGCACTTTCTGACGGCGGAGACTTTTTCAACCTGTTTCGCTACATCACGTTTCGTGCTGGTGGTGCGTTCCTAACGGCGCTGATCTTTGGGTTTGTGTTTGGCCCAACCCTGATCCGCGTATTGCGTAAACGCCAAGGTAAGGGTCAACCGATCCGGGATGATGGCCCAGAAAGTCACCTTGCCAAAGCAGGGACGCCAACAATGGGCGGCTTGTTGATTGTTGGCGCATTGCTGACCTCGACGTTGCTTTGGGCGCGTCTGGATAACCCGTTCATTTGGATGGTTTTATTCGTGACGATGTCTTTCGCCTTGATCGGGTTCGCCGATGATTATGCAAAGGTGTCCAAGCAAACAACGGCAGGCGTGTCTGGTAAAGTGCGCCTCGTTCTTGGGTTCCTCATCGCTGGCGTGGCCGCGTATTGGGCGGCGCAATACCACCCTGTTGAGCTGTCCAACAAGCTGGCGCTGCCAGTCTTTAAAGACGTATTGGTCAATCTTGGGGTTCTGTTTATTCCGTTTGCAATGATCGTTATTGTTGGTGCGGCGAACGCCGTAAACATGACGGATGGCTTGGATGGTCTTGCGATTATGCCTGTCATGATCGCGGCTGGCGCTTTTGCGATCATCGCCTACTTCGTTGGCCGCACCGACTTCACCACTGAACTTGGGCTGCATTACGTCCCCGGAACCGGTGAGCTTGCGGTTTTTGCCGCTGGCATCATCGGCGGCGGTTTGGGTTTTTTGTGGTACAATGCCCCGCCCGCAGCTGTCTTCATGGGTGATACGGGGTCACTGGCCTTGGGCGGTGCGCTGGGCGCTATCGCAGTTGCCACCAAACACGAAATCGTTTTGGCGATCGTTGGTGGGTTGTTCGTGGTCGAGGCGCTGTCCGTTATCATCCAAGTGCTGTATTTCAAACGCACCGGAAAACGAGTGTTTCTGATGGCCCCGATTCACCATCACTACGAGAAAAAGGGCTGGGCCGAACCGCAGATCGTGATCCGGTTCTGGATCATCTCCTTGATCCTCGCGGTGATTGGCCTTGCAACGTTGAAGGTCCGCTAAACGGGCATATTGTCCATCGGATCGTCGTCTTCTTCCTGCATAGCGGCCGCCCCAGTCAGCCACGCTTCGGCGGCAAGGGTATCTTTGCAATCAAAAGCCTTGATTTCCAAGCTGGGCATAAGCGCGCCTTCAAGCTTGGCAGCGGTCTGCATCCAATTGGCGTCTGTAAGAACGGCGCATTTATCAAACTTGTGCATCGCATTGAAAAGCGATGGAAAGCGGGCCATTTCAATCATGACGGCGCCAAAGGTCGGCATTGCGAAGTCCGCGATCTTGATCAGCATTTGACCGCCCGACATACCTTCGGATTTTTGGAACAAATCTTCGAGGCCGAGTTTCATCATCTCCGCATCCAGTGGCCCGCCAACTTCTAGGTCGAGACGATTGGAATTGGCTTTATGTACGAGTAACATCGCGTGTCCTCCTGTTTTTGATCACACATTAATCATACGCTTTTCACGGGTTTCGCGCCTTGATCTGGCGCAATTGCGGCTGATTGAGCAAACTCAATCCACTCCGATCCTGCGCTTGCGAAAGCTTCGCGCACGCGGCACTCTGCGCGCCAATCAAAGGGGCGAAAAGATGATTCCAGTGCAAGGCTATTCGGGCAAAACTGTTGCGGTTCTTGGTCTTGGACGTTCGGGATTGGCAACCGTGACTGCGCTGCAAGCTGGGGGCGCTGATGTCATTGTGTGGGACGACAGCCCCGAAGCCGCCGACAAAGCGAATGATGCCGGCGCGACACTGCGCGACCTTACAAAACAGGGGGCGTTCGAAGGTGTTGCCACGCTCATTACATCCCCTGGTATTCCGCACCTTTATCCAGAACCACACCCAGCCATTGCGCGCGCTATGGCTGAAGGTTGCCCCGTCGACAACGACATCGGCCTGTTCTTTCGCAGCTTTGCCACGGGGGAGTGGGACAACTTTGAAACCATCCCAAAGGTCATCGCGGTTACTGGGTCGAACGGCAAATCCACCACATCTGCGCTGATTTATCATATCCTTGAAGAAGCGGGCCGCCCGACCCAATTGGCCGGAAACATCGGGCGCGGTGTGTTGGACATTGATGAAGCCCATGACGGCGAAGTCATTGTGCTTGAACTCAGTTCGTATCAAACCGACCTTGCACGGGCGCTGACGCCGGATGTGGCGGTGTTCACCAACCTGTCGCCGGATCATCTGGATCGCCACGCAGGGCATGGTGGTTATTTCGCCGCAAAACGCCGCCTGTTCGCAGAAGGCGGTCCTGACCGCGCTGTGATCGGGGTGGATGAGCCGGAAGGGAACTATATCGCCAACCAGCTGGCCGAAGGCCCGACAGATGATCGCGTGATCCGTGTGTCCTCCGGCACAAAGCTGGGCGGGGATGGCTGGAATGTTTTTGCACGCAAGGGGTTTCTCAGTGAGACCCGTAAGGGGCGGCAGGTTGGGTCCATTGATTTGCGCCAAATCGCAGGTCTGCCCGGTGCGCATAACCACCAGAATGCCTGTGCGGCTTATGCGGCTTGCCGTTCCTTGGGGATCGGGCCGCGGGTCATTGAACAGGCGCTACACAGCTTTAAGGGCCTACCGCATCGCAGCCAATTGATTGCGGAACGTGATGGCGTGCGGTTTGTAAACGACAGCAAAGCCACCAACGTGGACTCTGCAGCGAAAGCACTGGCGGCCTTTGATAAGGTCCGCTGGATCTGCGGCGGCTTGGAAAAAGAAGGCGGGTTGGAGGCGTTGTTGCCTGCGCCAACCGTTGTCAAAGCCTACGTCATTGGACGCGAAGCTGCGGCGTTTGCGATGAAACTCAAAGGCATAGACGTCGAAATTTGTGGTGACATGAAAACGGCTGTGACCAAGGCTGCAGCGGATGCGCAATCGAGTGAAACTGTGCTGCTCGCACCAGCGGCGGCGTCGTTCGATCAATATGATAGTTTTGAGAAACGAGGCGATGATTTTGCGCGCCAAGTTGCTGATCTAGGTTAAGTTTCGGTCGTACACTGTGAAGCGGTAGAAACACGTAATAAGGTTGGCATCGCTCTAGTTGTCATAGGCCTACCTTCGGCAAGACGTTCGCCGTAACCAGCAACAACAATCTCGTATGTGCAGCCCACCATAAGCTGATCAAACAGGGCTTCGCGATGTGGCGCAAAGAACCTTAGACGTTCTGATTGTGGCAGTTGAAAACTTCCATGATCTGAGCCGATCAACCCACAGTAGCGCCCCAATCCACCGCCGCCTTCGGATCTATGCCGTCGACCTTGGATCAAACTTCTGTCTCTACGACACTCACGAGGTGCGTAAATGCCTGTGATTGTTACAGTAACTGTTTGTTGAGCGAATAAAATTGGCGCCGCCTGAATGCTAACCACTAGGCCCATCAACACGAACGGTATCAGAAATATTCGGAAAAACCGCTTTGACGCCGTTGGATCGTGGTGGATCGGAAAGCCCTGTGGTGTCTTTGGAGCGAACATTCTTAACTTACCCAATTGCAGATTGTCTGTTCGGTTTAACAGTGGAAATCGGCTTAAATATGGCGTTCCAGCAGGCCGACTGTTCTATTGCGACTGCGCAGCAATCGCCACACCCGCCGCATACCCAGACGACCACGCCCACTGGAAGTTGTACCCACCGAGCCAGCCTGTGACGTCCACCGCTTCGCCAATGAAATAGAGGCCAGCTTGCGCTTTGGCCTCCATCGTCTTTGACGACAGCCCGTTGGTGTCGATGCCGCCCGCTGTGACTTCGGCGGTGCGGTAGCCTTCGGTGCCGGAGGGCTTGAGGGTCCAGTTGCGTAAGTCCGTGACCAACGCGTCGATGCGGGCGTCTGACAGATCTCCGGTGTTTCCGGTGAGATCGAATTCGGGGACGAGGAAGTCGACCAGTCTGGCGGGTATGTACTTTGCCAATGTCGTGGTCAGCGATTTGCGGCCCTCGAGCGTGCGATCAGCCTTCAATGCGCTGGCGAGGTCGAAGTCTGGTGAAATCGATACACGCACGGTTTCGCCTTCCACCCAGTAGGATGATGCTTGCAACACCGCAGGACCAGACAGCCCGCGGTGCGTGAACAACAGTGCTTCATCAAACGCAGTGCCGTCGTTCGTTGTCACACGCGCTGGGGTGGCGACACCCGCGAGGGGTTTGAATTTCTCATCCGAAAACGTGAACGGCACGAGGGCAGGGCGTGTTTCGGTGACGTCCAGCCCGAACTGCGCAGCAATCTCATAGGCCAGCCCCGTGGCGCCCATCTTCGGAATAGACTTGCCGCCCGTCGCGACGACCAGATTGTCTGCCGTGACCAGTTGCGCCTGCCCGTGCCGCTTAAGCGCGACCTGAAACTGCGTCCCGTCATGGCGGATGTTGCCAACGTCGGTCTTTGTCCAAACCGCTCCGCCAGCGTTCTCAACTTCGGCCAGCAGCATCGCGATGATGTCTTTGGCGGTGTCGTCACAAAACAGCTGGCCCAATGTTTTCTCGTGCCACGCGATTTTGTAGC
>JAHBAO020000092.1 GCA_018500065.2 Octadecabacter sp.
AACGGCCTCGACTTTCCCGGTGCGCTGACGCGGGTACGTGACAAGATGCAAGCAAGCCCAGGTATGCAGTTCTATTCCGAGTTCGTGTCGGGCCATTCCATCCTTGTTTACCTTGGCCTGCTGAGCGTCCCGTTGAGCTGGTGGATCCTCTATCGCACACGTTTCGGCCTGCGCCTGCGCGCTGTTGGCGAAGCACCTGAGGCGGTGGATACAGCTGGGGTGTCCGTCGTCCGGTTGCGCTACACGGCCGTCATCATTTGCGGCATTCTGTGCGGCATCGCGGGGGCGTATCTGTCCACGGCGGTGCAGGCTGGCTTCACCAAAGACATGACCGCCAACCGTGGGTTCATCGCGCTTGCCGCGTTGATCTTTGCCAAGTGGCGGCCGTGGTATGCGCTTGGGGCCTGTCTGTTGTTTGGCATGTTCTTCGCGATTGATAACCGCTTTCAGAACATCCAGTTGCAAGTGATCTGGATCATGGTCCTTCTTATCGGCAGCGCCGTTGCGATGACATTTTACGCCCTACGCCGCGATAAAATTGATGTCATGGTATTGGGCGGGCTGTCCGCTGTATTGGCCGCAATTGCGCTTGTCACTTGGTTTGGAACTGCATCGGGCGAAGGCATCAGCATCGTTGCGGCCCTTTGGGAAACCGTGAAAGTGCCAAGCCAGTTGATCCAATCCCTACCCTATCTTTTCGTGGTTATCGTGCTGGCGGGTTTTGTCGGCAAAGCCATCCCACCACGCGCCGGAGGACAGCCTTATGTCAAGGAACGCTGAAGAGCTCGCGGATAAGATCCGCGCGATTGCAGGTGATGCGCCGGTGGAAATCGGGCTGATCCTTGGGTCCGGTCTGGGGCATCTTGCGGGTGCAGTTGAAGGCGTGGCGATTCCGTATGACGAGCTTGAAGGGTTTCCCCATGCAGGTGTCAGCGGCCACAACCCCAATCTTGTGATCGGGGATCTGATGGGCGTGCGTGTTGCTGTCTTTGGCGGGCGGGCGCATTACTATGAAAGCGGACGCGGCGATGCGATGCGCCTTCCGCTTGAGGTTCTCAAGGCGCTTGGCGCGGATAAGATGATCGCAACGAATGCTGCGGGGTCTATGGTGCCGGAGATGGCAACGGGTTCCATCATGTGCCTGAGTGATCACATCAACTTCAGCGGCCTGAACCCGTTGATAGGTGAGCAGTCAGATGCACGCTTCGTGCCGATGCGCGACTGTTATGATCCTGCCATGCGCGAGGCGCTAACCCGCGCGGCGATGGATGCCAAAGTCGACATGCACAGTGGCGTTTACGCGTGGTATTCCGGTCCGTCGTTCGAAACCGTCGCAGAGATTAACGCGATTAAACTGCTCGGTGCGGATGCGGTTGGCATGTCCACGGTGCCCGAAGTGATCCTTGGGCGGTTCCTTGGGCTGCGCTGCGCCGCCATTTCTACAATCACTAACATGGCGGCCGGAATGTCTGACGAATCTATCAGCCATGAACACACCAAAGCGATGGCCCCCTTGGGGGCTGCGAAACTCGAAATCGTTCTGCGGGCGGCGCTGCCACGGCTTTAAGACTCATATTCTCACTGACTGAGACGTCTGGTCTTATTAGCGTCGCACAATTGGCCGTTGAACTGCATGCCCTTGCAGGCGTAAGGAAGGCTTATGCAAATTTACCTGCCCATCGCCGAAGTGTCGGTGAACGCCTTTTTGCTGCTCGGGTTGGGCGGTCTTGTCGGGATATTGTCCGGCATGTTTGGCGTTGGTGGTGGGTTCTTGATGACCCCTTTGTTGTTTTTCATCGGCATCCCGCCCGCAGTCGCCGTTGCGACAGAAGCTGTGCAGATTGTAGCGTCTTCGTTTTCCGGCGTGCTGGCGCACCTCAGGCGAAAGACCGTTGATCTGAGGATGGGGACGGTGCTGCTGATTGGTGGCCTTGTCGGGGCGGCGGTCGGCGTTGTCCTGTTCAACTACCTCAAGTCGCTTGGTCAGGTCGATTTGCTGGTAAAGCTTTGTTATGTCGTGTTCCTCGGCATCATCGGCGGGCTGATGTTCGTTGAAAGCTGGCGCGCAATCCGGCGCTCAAAGGTTGTTGGTGCGCCGCCTGCACGTCGCAAACACGGGTTGGTTCACGCACTTCCGCTAAAAATGAAATTCCGCGTTTCGGGGCTGTATATCTCGGTCATTCCACCGCTTGTCGTCGGCCTGTTGGTCGGCATACTGGCGGCAATTATGGGCGTTGGCGGTGGCTTCATCATGGTGCCCGCGATGATCTATCTGCTGGGCATGCCGACCAAAGTTGTGATCGGCACGTCGCTGTTTCAGATCATCTTTGTCACCGGTTTCACCACGATGCTGCACGCAACGACGAACCATACCGTCGATATCGTGCTGGCGGTTCTGCTTTTGGTTGGCGGCGTGATTGGCGCACAAATTGGCACACGCATCGGCGTAAAGATGAAGGCCGAACAGCTGCGCATCCTGCTTGCAATCATGGTGCTTTTGGTGTGCGGCAAACTTGCGCTGGCTCTTCTGTTGGTGCCGTCTGAATTGTATTCCTTGGGCGCGGGGGGTGGTCACTGATGTTTCGCCTGATCGCGGCCCTTGTCTTACTGGTAACACCGCTCGCGGCTGAGGAAATCGTACTTGGCCTAAGCCGCGATGAGGTCGCGATCACGGCGACGTTTGACGGGTCTGACGTGATGATATTTGGTGCCGTCAAACGCGATGCACCCGCCCCCAGCGGTGGCCCGCTTGAAGTCATAATTACCCTTTCTGGCCCGATGGCGCCTGTGCTGGTGCGCCGTAAAGAACGCGTGCTTGGCATTTGGGCGAACACCGATGCCGTTGAAGTCGACGAAGCCCCATCTTTCTACGCTGTCGCCACATCCGGCCCGATGCGCGATGTGCTGACGTCGGTCGAAGACCTGCGCTATGGCATCACAATCCCGCGCGTTATCCGGTCTGTTGGTGCGCCAAGCGAGGTCGTAAACGCAAGCACGTTTACCGAGGCCCTCATTCGTATCCGCGCCGCTGCGGGCCTGTATCAGGTTTTGGATAGCCAAGTGGATATGGAAGAAGAAACCTTGTTTCGCGGGCAAATCACGCTTCCAGCCGCCCTAACCGAGGGCAACTATACCGCCCATATTTACCTGACCCGAGACGGGGTGGTCGTGGATGACTACGAGACGAGTATTGCGGTGTTTAAAGCCGGTTTGGAACGCTGGCTTTTTGAGATGTCACGCAATCAACCGTTCTGGTACGGCATTATGTCCTTAGCGATTGCGATTTCCGCGGGCTGGCTGGCATCCGCCGTGTTCCGTATATTCCAACGCTAAAGAAGAACGCGCCTAGCCACGTCCGACGTGGGGCATTTTACTGGCCATAATCATCATGCTTTGCACGTTGGCCTCTGCGGGCAAGCTTGCCATATGAAACACCGCGCGTGCCACGTCTTCAACGGCCATCGTCGGCAGCGGCGCAAGGCCTTGTTCGGCACGGGCCGTTTCTAGGTTTTTCACCAGATCCGTGCGTGCATTTCCGATGTCAATTTGCCCACACGCAATGCCAAACGCGCGACCATCCAGCGTGATCGTTTTGGTCAGACCGGACACACCGTGTTTCGTGGTGGTATAGCAGGTCGACCCTTCGCGCGGGGTATGCGCGGAGATCGAGCCGTTGTTGATAATGCGTCCGCCTTGCGGCGTCTGATAGCGCATCTGTTTGAACGCCGCGCGCGCGCATAGGAACATGCCGGTCAGGTTGACGTCGACGACCTGTTTCCAGTCGGCTAACGCAATTTCGTCGATGGTTGTTTGCGGTCCAAACATGCCCGCGTTGTTGAACAGCACGTCCAATGTGCCGAAGGTTTCAAAGGCTGCCTGCACTTGCGCTTCTTCGGTGACATCACAGGGCAAAGCGACTGCGTTTTTATGAGTAATTTCTGCGAGCGCCTCAGCGCCCCGCGCAATCAGGCCAACGCGCCAACCGTTTTCTAGAAAATGCTCGGCCGTTGTGCGGCCGATACCGCTGCTGGCGCCTGTGATGATGATGCTTTTCATGGCTCGGCTCCGTCATCTTGCATTGTCAGTTCCAGCGGCGCTGGCGCGACCATCAAATCGTCAACGCGCAGCAAACCGGACGGGCGCGCAAGGCGGTTGCGCACGACCCAACACAACCGATGTTCAGCTCGGGTGATGGCGACATAGGCTAGGCGCTTCCACAGCGGCTGACCTGCTTCAACGCGGCCCATGCGGCTCGCGATTTCAATATCAGGTGCGAAGACCTGCACCGTTTCCCATTGCGACCCTTGCGCCTTGTGGATGGTCACAGCCGCGCCGTGCAAGAACGTCGCACCCATCTTGGCGGCAAAGGGAATAAACGGTTCTTCGTCACCCTCAAGTTCAATCTTAACGATGCTTGCAGCACTCACCTGCGGGTCTTCTGCGCCCATGACGTGCAGCCGCGAAAACCCAGGCTTTCGGCCTGGCCCAAGGTAGATGACCTGCGCGCCTTTGATCAGACCGCGCGCCTCAAGGTCGAGACGTTTCTTGCGATGTTTCATTGGCAGTTCGATGCCGTCACAAATCAGCGGCTCACCCTCAAGCAGTTCATCAGGTGGTGCACCAAAGGCATTGCGGAAAGCGTGGATCAGTTTGATGCGCGTTGCGTTGCGCCACACCAGACAGGGGGAGCGCGCCATAAGATCGCTTTCCACCCGCTGCGCCAAAACCACGCGGTCATCCTTTGCGGCCGCTTCTGCGACCAGCTTTTCAAAGGCGTAAAAATCAACCTGCGGATCAGCCAGCGCATGGGCAAGATCAAGGATCGGGTTATCCGCGGTTTGACGATGCACCCGCGACAGCACCAACTGTTTGGCCTCCGGCAGGCGTTCAAACACCATCTTGCCGCCTTCCGCCTTCACGGGGGGCAACTGGGCAGGATCACCGAACAGAACAAGCGTTGGGAAAATGTCCTGCAGGTCTTCGAATTGCTTTGCGTCCAACATGGAGCTTTCATCCACGAAGCCAATGTCGAGTGGGTCTTCGCGGCGTTTCCATCCGGTGATGAAATCTGACCCGCGCAGACCCGCTGCCGCCAGTGCTGCCGGGACTGAGGAGTTCATCTGGTAAGATGCAAACGCACGGTCAAGCGCGACTTCGGTCAACCCTTCAATTTCAGGTTTTTCACCTTGCCCTGCCAACCATTCGGCGATCTTTTCATATTCGGGATCATACATCGGCGTATAGAGAATACGGTGGATCGTCGTCGCCGGAACGCCGCGGTTTCGCAAGACGGATGCGGCTTTGTTGGTGGGGGCAAGAATGGCCAGTGTGCGGCGATCGCGGCGCTTTTTGCCCTCATAATCGCCCGAAACAATATCAACGCCCGCTTCGCGCAAGGACTTGAACAGTTCAGCCAAGAGCAGCGTCTTACCACTGCCCGCCTTGCCCAAAACAGCCAGCACCGCGCCCTTCGGGTCTTCTGGTGGCGGAAGCGTTGAACCGCCAAGCATATCGACGCCAGCATTGCCCAAAAGGTCGGACACAGCATCCCATGCTTCGGCCTGATCATCTGAGAGAGAAAGGGCAGTTTGTTCCATAACGGGACACTAACGATGCCGCGCTGGAGGGGCCAGACGATAGCGCGTTCCAATCCGCCGTTTCAGGTGCCAATTGGCAGGAATTTATCCAGTGTTTTTGAAAGGCGGCAATTGCTGTGCGTGCGCCAGATGAGCGGTGGGCGCTGCGCCGTCCAATCGGGTGGCGATTTCCGTTTGCGCGACCGACGCCGTAACCTCAAGTTGATTGGCGAGCAGCGGCAGCCCATTGCGTTCGGCGAAGTCACGCAAATCCGCGATGACATCGATTATCCATTTTTGCCCCATGAAAATCCCCCTACGATCAGAGTAAATGATTGGTTAACGCCAAGTATACTGGTGGAAAGATTAATAATTTATTCTCGAAAGCATGGGCTGTGAACGTTTCGGCAAGGTCGCGAAATTGCATCTGGCAAAACAGCGGGCCGCGCAGCGATGTGCTGGCGGCCCGTTGCAAAAGGTTTTCGCAGATGGTGGTCTTAGCTTCCTGCGTCGATGACGTCTTCCAGCGTGCGCAGCCCAGTCTTCGGGGCCTGTACCAGAACAGACATATTGCCCGGCTTATGTTCGTTGCGCAGCATCTTGGTATGCGCGTCTGGCAGTTGATCCCACGGGAACACTTCGGACATGCACGGGTCAAGACGGCGTTCGACCATCAGGTTGTTGGCGGACGATGCTTGCTTGAGGTGCGCAAAGTGGCTGCCCTGAACACGCTTCTGGTGCATCCAGAGGTAACGCACATCAAACGTACAGTTGAAGCCCGTTGTGCCGGCACAAATCACGACCATGCCGCCCTTTTTACAGACCAATGTGGACACAGGGAACGTGGCTTCGCCGGGGTGTTCGAACACCATGTCGACGTTATTGCCTTTGCCTGTAATCGCCCAGATTGCCGCACCAAACTTGCGCGCTTCTTTGAACCATGTGGCGTATTCAGGTGTGTTGACCGTTGGCAACTGACCCCAGCAATCAAAATCCTTACGGTTGATGACGCCTTTGGCACCAAGGCCCATGACGAAATCGCGTTTGTCTTCTTCGGAAATCACGCCGATTGCGTTGGCACCCGCCGTATTGATCAGCTGGATCGCGTATGACCCAAGTCCACCAGATGCGCCCCAAACCAGAACGTTTTGACCAGGCTTAAGGTCATGTGGTTCATGGCCGAACAGCATGCGGTATGCGGTTGCCAGTGTCAGGGTGTAACAGGCTGACTCTTCCCATGTGAGGTGCTGTGGGCGCGGCATCAATTGCTGCGCTTGCACGTTGGTGAACTGCGCGAAGGACCCGTCGGGTGTTTCATAACCCCAAATGCGCTGGGATGTTGAGAACATCGGATCGCCGCCGTTGCATTCCTCGTCATCGCCATCGTCTTGGTTGCAGTGGATCACGACTTCGTCGCCGACTTTCCAGCGCTTAACCTTGTCACCGACAGCCCAAACGATGCCAGACGCATCAGAACCGGCAATATGGTAAGGTGCGCCGTGGCCGTCAAACGGGCTGATCGGCTGACCAAGGCCTGCCCAAACGCCGTTATAATTCACGCCTGCTGCCATAACCAAGACCAGTACTTCGTGGCTGTCCAGAACGGGCGTGTCGACGACTTCGACTTTGAATGCCTTGTCAGGTTCGCCGTGGCGTTCACGGCGGATCGCCCATGCGTACATCTGCGCGGGGACGTGTCCCATTGGCGGGATTTCACCCATCTCGTAGAGGTCTTTTTTCTCTGCCTCGTAGGTGAAGGCTGCGTTTTGGTCGAGTGGCATGTCCGTCTCCATCAAAAAATCCGTTCTTTACGCCGCATCGCAGAATCGGACGCGTTAAAAGCAGAAATAGAGACGTCAAAGTAAGATTGCAACGCCACAGCACGCATTTTTGTAATTTTATGTCTGCTGCATCGCAGCGATGATGACGTATATCGTAGCCAAAGGCCAACGCTGCGGTTAATGCCCTGTCCCTCAGAGCAAGCTGATCTATACTTCTGGAAAGTGGTGCAAAATTGAATTGGCATAGTAGGCCAGAACCGCCTTGTCGCTGTCCTGATATGTGATCGCGGCGTCGCCCGCCAACAATCCACGTCGGCGCAGGTTTGCCAAACCATCGGTGGTCATTTGCACGGGTGTACGGCGCGGTTTCGCAACCGAGGGCGGCATGCTGGCAATCGTTTCGGCAATATACGCTGAAATATCGGCTTCGTTTGTCGCACCCGACAGAAGGGCGCGGCTCACTAGGGGAACGGGCAACAACGGAATAACGCTGGCAATTCGCACCATAAGTTCTTCGCCAACGGCTTTCGTCGCGCCTGCATTGGACTGGGCAAAGTCGCGCAAGGAAAGCGGCTGCCCGAAGCTGACATTTGCAGTTCCAAACGTTGTCATCCTGCGACGAAGCCGTGCCCACAAATATCCAGAGACACCACCAACGACAGTAAAGAGGGGTGGGCGGAAACGGCGCTTGCCGGTTTCGTGGGCTTTGATCAAAAATTTATCTTCCAGCACGCGATCATAGTTGAGCGCCACCGGCACAAAGATCACATCACGTTGTTCAGGGTCAAAACCGTCGATGATATAACTGAGGATGCCGAGGCGCGGCTCTGTCATCGCGCCCGTCACAGACAGCCCGCCTTCGGGGAAGACGGCCTGCGTTACGCCACCCGCCGTGGCCATCTGCACATAGCGCGCCAGAACCTTGCGATAAAGCTCACGCGCGGCGGGTTCGCTTCGGGATTTACGGCGGATAAAATAACCGCCCATCATCTTGATCATCCCAGACAGCGGCCAGACCCGCGCCCATTCGCCAACCGCGTAAGACAACGCACCTGCACGCGAAACGAGGTAGGTGACCAGCACATAGTCCATGTTTGATCTGTGGTTCATCACAAAGATCACGGTCGCATCCGGATCAATCGCCTCATATTCCGCGCGGTCAAACTGGTCGACGCGCAGCTTGTATAGAAAGCGAGACAGCCACTTGGCCAAGCGCATCCCGAAGGAAAAGTAGGCGGTGGCGGAAAAGGACGGCACGATTTCGCGGGCGTAATGGCGGGCCTTTTCAAAGGCCACATCTTCGCGCACGTCTTCGGCTTTGGCATAGTCGTTCACCGCCATGATGACCTCGGGGTCGAACACCAAGCGTTCGATGGTATCGTAGCGCCGTGCAAGCTTGAACGGTTCAATTGGCTTGGCAAGCCGCTTGTTCACCCGTGCCACGACCTTTTCCGCCCGGCGGCGGAAAAACCAGCGCACTGACGGGAACAAAAAGTGCGACGCAAACGTAACGGCCGCAAAAAGCAGCACCAAAACCAAAAGCCAAAGTGGGATCATTACAGGGGTCGTCATACGAGGGACCGTGTCAGGGAATGGGCGTCTGAGCAATGGGGGCAAATTGCCGGCAAATGCCGCAGTGCAGCGCGTTGACAAGGGTATTATCTTTCCGATACCAAGCAATCTAAGCAATAAAATTGCGCAACCTGATTCACGAGGCCGACCCATGTCGCAGACGCAAAAAGACCGCCCCGTTTCTAAGTCCGATCGCCACGCCGATCGTCCGTGGCTGTTTAGAACTTATGCTGGTCATTCGACCGCCAAAGCCTCTAACGAGCTGTATCGCGGCAACCTCGCCAAGGGGCAGACCGGCCTTTCTGTTGCGTTCGATCTGCCAACGCAAACGGGCTATGACAGCGATCATGTGCTTGCACAGGGCGAAGTCGGTAAGGTCGGTGTTCCGGTAAACCACTTGGGCGATATGCGGGCGCTGTTTGACGATATTCCGCTTGAGAAGATGAACACGTCGATGACGATCAATGCGACAGCGCCTTGGTTGCTTGCGCTGTATATTGCCGTGGCTGAAGAACAGGGTGCGGATGTGTCCGCCCTGCAAGGCACTGTTCAGAATGACATTATCAAAGAGTACCTGTCGCGTGGTACCTATATTTGCCCGCCTGCCCCATCCTTGCGGATGATTACGGATGTGGCTGCGTTCACCCGCGAGCATCTGCCAAAGTGGAACCCGATGAACGTGTGTTCCTATCACCTGCAAGAGGCTGGCGCGACGCCGGAGGAAGAATTGGCGTTTGCTTTGGCCACGGCGATTGCGGTGCTTGATGACCTGAAAGGTAAAGTCCCCGCCGACGCCTTCCCTGCGATGGTTGGGCGCATTTCGTTCTTCGTAAATGCGGGTATCCGGTTTGTTACCGAGATGTGCAAAATGCGCGCATTCGTTGAGCTTTGGGACGAGATTTGCTCTGAACGCTATGGCGTTGAAGACCCGAAATTCCGTCGGTTCCGGTATGGCGTACAGGTGAATTCACTGGGCCTCACTGAACAACAACCTGAAAACAACGTCTACCGCATTCTGATCGAAATGCTCGCCGTTACACTTTCAAAGGACGCCCGTGCGCGTGCCGTTCAGCTACCAGCATGGAACGAGGCCCTTGGTCTACCGCGCCCGTGGGACCAGCAATGGTCCTTGCGGATGCAACAAATCCTCGCGTTTGAAACGGACCTGCTGGAATACGATGACCTGTTTGAGGGCAACCCAGCGGTTGAACGCAAAGTCGCGGAATTGAAAAAGGGCGCGATGGCGGAATTGTCCCAGATTAACGGCATGGGTGATGCGCAAGAAAAGATCGAATATATGAAGGCGCGGCTGGTTGAATCCAACGCTACACGGATTTCTGGAATTGAAAGCGGTGACACGACTGTTATCGGCGTGAACAAGTTCCAGAATGGCGAGCCGTCCCCGCTGACGTCTGGCGAAGATGCGATTATGGTGTCGGACCCTGAAGCCGAGGCTGACCAGCTTGCGCGGCTCGGCACTTGGAAAACGGACCGTGATGACGACGCTGTGGCAAAAGCCTTGGCTGATCTGAAGGCCGCCGCGCTCGATGGCACAAACATTATGATCCCCTCCGTTGCCGCCGCGAAAGCAGGTGTAACAACGGGCGAATGGGCCGAAGTCATTCGTGCAGCGTTCGGGCAATACCGTGGCCCGACGGGTGTGTCACACAACCCATCAAACCGCACCGAGGGGTTAGATGATATTCGTGACCGTGTGTCGGCAGTCAGTTCAAAACTCGGGCGGAAATTGAAATTCTTGATGGGGAAACCCGGTCTTGATGGGCACTCCAACGGTGCCGAGCAAATCGCCGCACGCGCGCGCGATTGCGGCATGGACATTACCTATGAAGGTATTCGCCTAACGCCTGACGAAATTATCGCCGCCGCAATCCGCGATGATGTTCACGTTGTCGGCCTGTCC
>JAHBAO020000183.1 GCA_018500065.2 Octadecabacter sp.
CCGCGGAGACAGCTACCGTACGGCTATATTCGTCTCTAACACAGCACAACAACAGGCTGCTCAGGCGGCGTTGACTGCGGCTCAATCGGAACTAGGCCGTCAAATTGTGACGCCAATCCTTGCAGCATCCACCTTTTATGATGCCGAAGAATACCATCAGGATTACTATAAAGGGCAGAATCGCGTGGTCACGCGCCGCGGTGTTAAAACAGAAGCGGAAGCCTATGCGTTTTACCGCGAAGCTTGTGGGCGTGATGCGCGCGTTGAGCAACTTTGGGGCAGTAATGCGCCGTTTATCAACCACTAAAAGCGCGAACATCCGCGAGTGAGGGAATGACATCGGCTGTACCGTGTCGTGTTACCATAATCGCAGCAGCTTTGGAGGCGGTTTGCATGGCCTGCAAGATCGGTTGGCCGCGATCAAGGCCCGCGATCACGTAACCGGTAAACGTATCGCCCGCGCCAGTCGTGTCCACTGGTGTGACGGTATGGGAAGAAACGTGTGTTTCGCCGTCTGGCCCAAACCATGTCGCGCCCTTAGAGCCGAGCGTGACGATAACATCTTTTACCGGCAGGGCTGCGGGGCCTTTTCCAGTCGCTTCTTTCAATTGTTCTGCTTCAACCTCGTTCAGGATTAGAAAATCAAGAAACGGGAGCATCTTTGATGTGACGCCGGCGTCAAATGGTGCGGCGGCATAGGCAACGTTGAGGCCCATTTCCTTGGCACGCTTCGCACCTTCAATTTGTAGGTTCACTTCGTTTTGTGTGACGAACCAATCACCAGTTTTAGCATTGGTTAGAGACTGATCTAGGGTATTTTCAGGGATCGCGCGGTTGGCACCCGGATAGACCACAATGCCGTTTTCGCCATCTGCCGCCACGAAAATCATCGCGTGGGCGGTTTGCGTTTCTGTGGTCGTGATTGTGCGTGTATCAACGCCGTATTCCGTCAGGCGTTCAATCGCCCAGCGCCCGTCCCCGCCCACAGCGCCAATATGACAAACATGCGCACCAGCACGCGCGGCAGCGACGGACATATTCGCGCCTTTGCCGCCTAAGAACACCTCACGCGAGGTTGCGTCGAGCGTCTCACCCGGTGCCGGAATGTGCGGCACCGCGTAAACATAGTCTGCGTTGATGCCGCCAAGGTTCCAGATCGTCATAGGCTATTTTGCCGTACTAGAAGCAAGAACCGCCATGTTCAGAATATCGTTGACCGTCGCGCCGGTGGAACAGATTTGGATCGGTTTATCGACGCCAGCAAGGATCGGGCCAATAACGGTTGCACCTGCCATTTCTTGCATCAGTTTAACGGAAATAGATGCGGAGTGACGCGCCGGAACCACGAGGATATTAGCGGGGCCCGTGAGCCGTGAGAACGGGTAGGATTCTTGTGCCTTGGCGTTCAACGCAACATCGACGGTCATCTCGCCTTCATATTCGAAATCCACGCCGCGCTTGTCCAAGACGGCAGACGCGATATGCATCTTTTCCGCACGCTCGGATACCGGATAGCCGAATGTCGAGAATGAAACGAAGGCAACGCGTGGCTCAAGTCCGAGGCGGCGTGCGACGTAGGCACTGCGTTCTGCGATGTCTGCAAGATCGTTTTCATCGGGCCATTCATGCACGAGGGTGTCTGCAATCAACACGATACGTCCTTTGTTCAGGACAGCCGTGACACCCGCGACCCCGTCATGAGGGCTCGCGTCGAAAACCTGGTTAATTTGTTTAAGCACGTGGGCGGATTTTCTGGTCGCGCCTGTGACCATGCCATCAGCATGGCCGTGCGCCAACATGAGAGCCGCAAATACATGGCGATCCCGCGAGGCCATGCGGTGAATGTCACTGCGATCATGGCCTTTACGTTGCAAGCGTTCGTATAAAAATTCTTTGTAATTATTGAGATGATCTGTGTTCGCGGCGTTTACGACACGCAGTTCGCGAACCGCATCTGCTAGACCAGCGGCGGTGAGTTTCGCTTTCACATCTTCCTCACGTCCGACAACAAGCGCGCGGCCAAAACCGGAGCGTTGATACTGCACGGCCGCGCGTAGAATTCGCGGATCGTCGCCTTCAGCAAAGACGATGGTGTGCTGGTTGGCGCGTGCGCGCGCGTTGATCCCGCGCAAGATAGACGCCGTTGGGTCCATGCGCGTTTTCAAGGATTCCTCGTATCCTTCAACATCAACAATCGGGCGACGCGCAACGCCTGTATCCATGCCTGCACGTGCAACAGCCGGTGGGATGACGTGGATAAGGCGGGGGTCGAACGGTGTGGGAATAATGTAATCACGACCGAAGGTTAGCTTGCGTCCATAGGCGACAGCCACCTCGTCTGGCACGTCTTCACGGGCGAGTTGCGCAAGCGCGTGCGCACAAGCAATTTTCATTTCGTCGTTGATCGCACGCGCATGAATGTCGAGCGCGCCGCGAAACAGGTAAGGGAAGCCAAGCACGTTGTTCACTTGGTTTGGATAGTCACTTCGGCCAGTCGCGACGATCGCATCCACGCGAACAGCGTGGGCATCTTCGGGCGTGATTTCAGGATCAGGGTTCGCCATTGCGAAGATCACAGGATTGTCCGCCATGTCGGCAACCATTTCAGGAGTGACGGCGCCCTTGGCGGAAACTCCAAGGAAAACGTCAGCGCCTTTCATTGCGTCCTCTAGGCTGCGAAGCTCTGTCTTAATCGCGTGCGCAGATTTCCATTGGTTCATCCCATCGGTGCGGCCTTGGTAGATCACGCCTTTGGTGTCGCAGACGATGCAGTTTTCATGCTTCGCACCCATCGATTTAAGCAATTCGATACATGCGATGCCCGCAGCCCCTGCCCCGTTCAGCACGATTTTGACGTCTTCGATTTTCTTACCGGAAATGTGCAAAGCATTGATCAAGCCAGCGGCACAAATAACGGCGGTACCGTGTTGGTCATCATGGAAGACCGGAATATCCATTTCTTCCTTGAGGCGCTGTTCGATGATGAAGCA